>VFKT01000001.1 GCA_009885395.1 Deltaproteobacteria bacterium
CCGCCGGGCCCTTCGCGGCACCCTCGGCCGGCACGAGCCGGGCGTATGCACCACCGGGATCACCGCAGCCGATCTGCCCGGTCCTGGCGCGATACGCTCGGTCCCTACTGGTTCATCCCCGCGAGGAAGCTCGCATTATCCGGCGTCGCCGCGAGTTTGTCGGCCAGGAACTCCATCGCTTCGACCGGGCTCAACTGGGCGAGCAGACGGCGGAGCAGGACGACGCGGGCCAGCACATCGGGTTGCAGCAGCAACTCCTCCTTGCGGGTTCCCGAGCGGTTGGTGTCGATCGCGGGGAAAATGCGCTTGTCGGAGAGCCGGCGGTCGAGATGGACCTCCATGTTGCCGGTGCCCTTGAATTCCTCGAAGATGACGTCGTCCATGCGGCTGCCGGTCTCGATCAGGGCGGTGCCGATGATCGTCAGCGAGCCTCCATTTTCGAGGTTGCGCGCCGCGCCGAAGAACATCTTGGGCTTATGCAGGGCATTGGAGTCGACCCCGCCCGAAAGCACTTTACCCGAGGCCGGAACGACCGTGTTGTAGGCCCGCGCGAGGCGGGTGATGGAATCGAGGAGAATCACCACGTCCCGACCAGCCTCGACCCGTCGCCGCGCTTTTTCGATCACGATCTCGGCGACCTGCACATGCCGGCTCGGCGGCTCGTCAAAGGTAGAACTCACCACCTCGCCGCGCACCGAGCGCTGCATATCGGTGACTTCCTCGGGACGCTCATCGACCAGCAGCACGACCAGATCGACCTCGGGGTGGTTGACCGCAATGCCATGCGCGATATGCTGCAGCATCATCGTCTTGCCGGTGCGCGGGGGAGCGACCAGCAAAGCGCGCTGTCCCTTGCCGATCGGCGCCATCAAATCGAGCACGCGACCGGTGAGATCCTTGCGGGAATGCTCGATGCGGAGCTGCTGGTCGGGGTAGATCGGCGTGAGTTCCTCGAAGGCCGGGCGAGACGGCACCTCGCCTGCCGATTCTCCATTGGTCCGCTCGACCTGAAGCAGGGCGAAGTAGCGCTCGCCTTCCTTGGGCGCCCGGATCGGGCCCTCAATTTCGTCACCGGTGCGAAGATTGAAGCGGCGGATCTGCGAAGGTGAAACGTAGACGTCGTTGGCGCCCGGCACATAGCTTGACTCGAACGCGCGCAGGAACCCGAAGCCATCGGGAAGCGTCTCCAGCACGCCTCGCGTCGCAATGGTACCCCCGCGCCCGGCGTGTCCGAGCAACACCGCATTGACGATGTCGGGCCTTCTGCCGACCGTCTTCACGTCGACGTCGAGCGTCGTCGCGAGGTCGCTCAACTCGCGGTGGGAAAGCCGACGGATATCGTCAAAGCGCAAAAGCCCGGCCGGGCCGGCACCGTCACCCGCGGGTTCCGCTTCCTCTTCCGCCACCTCGGCAGCGCGTCTTGGACTCATGCTCAATCTGGCCTTTCTGCGCTCCCGGGAAGAAACGCGACGCGCCATCCCTACTGCGTCGGTCCGGTCGGAGGCAAACGGGTTTCGAATTAAAAATCGGCGGCGCCGGAAGCCGCGCTCAGCCGCAATCCGGCGGCCGCCCGATCGCGGCGATCAGATCGGCCATATCGCTGGGCATTGGCGCTTCGAACTCCACCTGCCGGCCATCGAGCGGGTGGCGGAAAGAGAGTCGCGACGCGTGCAGCGCCTGGCGAGGAAAGGCCTCGATCGCTTGCCGCGCCACGCCCCCGGTTCCGGGTCGGGCATGGCCGCCACCATAGAGTTGATCGCCGACGATGGGGTGGCCGAGACTGGCGAGATGGACCCGGATCTGGTGCGTGCGGCCGGTCAGCGGTTCGGCCTGGATCAAAGTGGCGCCGCCGCACGACCCCAGCACGCGCAGCACCTCAAAACGCGTCGAGGCCGGGCGTTGTTGATCGAGTCGCGCCTGCATCCGCTTGCGATCGAAAGGATCGCGACCGATCGGTAGATCGACCTCCATCCGGGTAGTTCGCGGCGTCCCCAATGCCACCGCCAGATAGCGTTTTTCGACCTGTCGTGCGGCGAATTGCCGGGCCAGGGCGTGCAGCGCCTGCGGGGTCTTGGCCACTGCGATCACGCCGGTCGTATCTTTGTCGAGTCGGTGGACGATCCCAGGCCGCTGCGGATCGGGCCAGCTTCCCTCGAACTGCCAGCGATACAGAAGGGCCGCCACCAACGTGCCGCGGCGGCTGCCGGGAGCCGGATGGCTCGCCATCTGCGGCGGCTTGTTGATCACGATCAGGGCCTCGTCCTCGTGCAGCACCGAGAGCGGAATCGCTTCGGCCTCGACTTCGCTGGGCTCCTCGGGCGGGATTTGGATATCGATGCGGGCGCCAGGGTAGACCTTGAAGCTCGCCTTGCGCAGCACGCCATCGACCCGGACGTGGCCCCCGCGCACGAGCGCCGCCGTGCGGCTGCGGGTGGGCAAAAAACTTCGTGAGGCCAGAAAGCGGTCCAAGCGATCGCCCTCGCACTCGGCCGGCACTTCGCATTGGAAGACCTGCACCTCGCCGCTCAAGGCGCGTCCCCGTCCGGGCCCGGGCCCTTGCCCGCGTCCCGGTCCCGGTTGCCGTCCGCGCCCTTGCCCAGGCGCGCCCGCGCCGCTTCGACATCGAGCCCGATCTGCACGACCAGATCCTGCACCGAGCCGAAGCATCGTTCTTCCCGCAGCCGGCTCTCGAAATCGACCTCGAGCCGGCAGCCGTAGAGATCGCGCGCGAAATCGAGCAGATGCACCTCGAGCCGTCGCGCCACACCGCCAAAGGTGGGATTCGTTCCCAGGTTGGCCACGCCCGATTGACGCCCGGCCTCGCCGTCGATCCGCACCGAAACCGCATAGACACCATCGGGCGGCAGCAGGCCGCCTCGCGGCAAAAGATTGGCCGTTGGAAAGCCGAGTTGAGCCCCACGCCGATCGCCCGCCCGGACGCGGCCGTGAATTTGATGTGGACGACCGAGCAGACCAGCCGCCCGTTCGACGTCGCCGTCCAGCAGCGCGGCCCGCACGGCAGTGCTGCTGACGCGTTCCCCGGCCACTACCACCGGCTCGACGATTTCGACCTCGAAGCCGGCTTGGCGACCCGCCTCCCGCAGCGTTTCTGGATTCCCCTGTCGCCCCTGGCCGTAACGCAGATCCGGGCCAACCACGATGCCGCGCACGCCCAGTCGTCGCACCAGGATTTCTTCGACGAAGTAGTCAGCACTGATTTGCGAAAATTGCCGGGTGAACGGCACCACCACGGTTCCAGCCACCCCGACCCCGGCGAGAGCGTCCAGCCGCCGGGCCAACGACATGATCTGCGGCGGCGCGCGCTCGGGCGCCAGCAGCGCAACCGGATGGGGCCGGAAGGTGAAGGCCACGACACAGCTGTCGAGGGTTGTGGCCAGGCGGGCCGCGGCATCCAGAATCGTCCGATGGCCCAGATGCACACCATCGAAGTTACCGATGGCCAGGATGGGTTCCGGGAAGGGCCGAGGCCCGGCCGGGAGTCTGCGCACAACCCTCATCGTCGCGGCCGCCGTGAACTCGCTCCTAGCAGACGGTTGAAGAACGGCGATACAATGCTTCGCGTCGTCCGATCGCGCTCGGTGAGCTCTTCCCTGGAAGGCGGTTGAAGAACGGCAAGATGGCGCCCGACCCGGTCAGCAGCGGAGGCATCGAGAGAGCAGCCCGCAGAGATCAACCGCCGAGGCTGCGGAGGCGACGCTCGGCCTCGGCCGCTTCAGGCGTGCCAGGGTACTTCTCGATCAGTTCCTTGAGATAAAGCCGCGCGTCCATCGGATCACCCGAGGCCGCAAAAGCTTCGGCCTGTCGGAGCTTCGCCGCAGGCACGCGATCGCTTTTGGGCCAGTTTGTCGCCAGATCGTTGTAGGCCAGGATGGCTTCGTAATACCGACCACCCGAAAGCTGCGCTTCACCGACCCAGAACTGGGCATAGGGGGCGAGTGGGTTGTCGCGATTTTTCGCCGCATAATCGCGCAGGGTCTGGATCGCAGCATCGCGATCGCCACGGCGCAGCGCCTCGAGGCCGCCGGTGAAGGTGGCATCGCTGGCGCCACGCGCGAGGTCTTGGTTGAGGTCGGCAAAGCCCGCTGGCGCTCCTGGTGGCGCGGCAGCCGGTGCCGCCTGGGCAGAAGAAGATGGCTGGCCCGCGTTCCAAGCGCCCGCGGCCGAACCCGCCGCCGCGCCCTGGGCCCAACCCGGGGCCGTTTGTCCGTTACCGGCCGGCTGCCCGTAACCCCGGGCCGTTTGTCCGTTACCGGCCGGCTGCCCGTAACCCGGGGCGGCTTGTCCGTTGGCGGCCGGTTGTCCGTAGCCGGGCGCGGTCTGCCCGTTTGCCGGTTGCCCGTAGCCTGTGGCGGCCTGTCCATCCGCAGCTGGTTGCCCGTACGTCGAAGCCCCGCCCGGCTGGGCCGAGCCTGCGGCATAGGGGTCGGTTGCTGCGCCCTCGCCCGGCGCCGTGCCGCGGCTATAAGCGCCGCCATCTAGCCGATCGACGCGCCCGGCAAGGCGCGCGACCTCGAGCCGCAAACTATCAAGATCGGCACGGCTGTCAGCTTGACGGCGCGCCAGCAGACGCAGTTGCTGCGAAAGCAGGCTGGTATTGCCCTGGGCCGCGCAGCCAACGAGCGACAGAGCCGCCAGCCCAGCTGCAACCAAACGTACACCCCGGTCAGTCGTCATCACGAACGCACCCTCATCCCCAACCGGGTTCCCCTGATTGCCGCGTGCCGCACCTCCTGGATCAATCCAGGACGACGAAGCGGTCCCGCCGATTGCGGGCCAGGCACTCTGGCGATTGCTCCCGGCAGATCGGGAGTTCCTTGCCATAGCTGATCGTCGTCAGCCGATTGGTGGCGACACCGAGAGCCTCCAGATAGTCGCGTGCTGCGTTGGCGCGCTTGGCGCCAAGCGCCAGATTATACTCGATCGTGCCGCGGTCATCGCAATGCCCCTCGACCTCGACGCGTGCGGCAGAATTCGCCTGCAACCACTCGGCGTTGGCCTCGAGGATCGCGCGTGCCTCGGGAGACAAAGAATACGAATCGTAATCGAAAAGCACGCTTTCGAGCGGGCCTGATTCGCTGCTGCCCAGGTTGCCGCTGCGCCATTGCTCAAGGCTCGATCCGCGGGCTGCGCCACTCAGATCAGACTCACCCAGAGCGCCGTCCGCGCCAGAACCTTTTTTCGCTGAACAGCCGGCAACGGCCATCAGCAGACTCATGGAAATCAGGACTCGCGTCCCGTGCCCCTTGCAAGCAAGAACCCCACTCATGCCCATTGGCATAGGAACCTCCTCCGCAACCACAACCATCGACGGCTCATTCGAGCCACCCCGACCACGCCGGCGACGTATCACCACCGCTGCCTTCGATCAATCGGGTCTGCCGCCAGCCATGCCAATCCGAGAGCCAGACCTCGTCGCGGCCGGACCGGCTGCTCGAAAAGGCGAGGTAACGGCTATCGGGCGACCAGCTCGCGGACGTATTGTCGCCGCCTGAGTTTGTCACCTGCTGGACCCGGTTTTCTTCGAGTTCGTGAACGAAAATCTGGAAGCGGCCCCCGATCCGACCGGTGTAGGCAATGCGATCGCCTTTGGGCGACCAGGCAGGCTCGGTGTTGTAGCCGCCCTGAAAGCTCAGACGCCGAACGGTGCCGGTATCGAGGTCGGCGATGAAAATTTGCGGCGTTCCAGCCCGGCCCGAACAGAAAGCCAGCCGCCGCCCGTCGGGCGACCAACTCGGGCTGACGTCAATGGTTTTCTCGCTCGACACGATGTCGATTTTCTTTGACCCCAGACGGAGAACGACGATCTGGGAATCACCGTCGGCGACCTCACGCGCCAGGGCGATGGCATCGCCGCTGGGCGAGAACGAGGCCCCCATGGCCGTGCCGGAGCCGCCCATCACCTTCCTCACCTTCAACGAGTCGACGTTGATCTCATAGACCGCCGGGCGGCCCTGCATGAACGAGGTGAAGAGCAGCTTGTGGGCATCGGGCGCCCAGTTCGGCGAGAGATGGATCGATCGATGCTGCGTAAGGGGCCGCGCCGCGTCGCCGCGCGCCGGCGTCATCCAGATCTCTTTGAAGCGGCCGCCGCGGGTCGAAATGAAGGCCAGTGCGGAATCAAAGGGCCCCCGTTCTCCGGTGAGCAGGAAAAGCACGTGGTCGGCAAAACGATCACCCATCTGGGCGACCTCGGCGCGACTGCCCTGGTAGCGCTTGCCCCCGACGGACTGGCCGTCTGCGGCGTCGATCAGCCGCGCCTCGACACCGACCGCGCCAGAGCCGTCGCGTTGGATCGCGAGCCCGACGATCCAGCGGGCGCCAATCGCGGTCCAGCCCGCCAGATCGAGCTCTCCGGTTTCAATGCCGCGGTCGGCAGGTCCACCCACCGGCGGCGGCCGGACGACCGAAAACAGGCCCGAGAGTTCCAGATCCCGAACCAGAACCGCAACAAAAGATTTGGCAATTTCGGCATCGCCCTGGGGGGCGGCGATCCCGACCGGGAACGCCGTCTGGCCGGGGCCTGAAATCGTGCCACGCAATTGGGCGCGGGCCGGGGCCGCGAGCAAACCGGCGGCGAGCAAACACGCCAGCAACGCCGAGACTGCGCGGCGTGAGCAAGCGGAAGCCCGTTCGCCGGCGGCGACCGCCGCCAGCGCGGTACGGCTGCGCCAGCGACCCTGTCCCTCTATCCCCGAAAGCGATCCCCTCGACATCCTCGTCAACCTCATTCCCCAGGCGTTACGCCTGCAAGGCCCTGCCGCGAAAGTTGCGACATCGGCCTCGCCCGGGCAAGCAGGCGACGTGATTAACACGCCACCGCCATCGAGGCGGCGAAATTTTCTGACCCTCGCCGGCCAGAGCCCCTCCGACAGGAAAAGCTTCACGGCGCCCGCGTTCCGAGGTCGGCCGGCCGGAATATAATCTCGACATCGGCAAAATCAGCCGCATAGCGCGGCGGCGGCGGGGCGAGCTGCCCGGTGCTCCTCAAGGCGGAAAGCACCGAGGAGTCGTAGCTGGCGTCGCCCGAGGGGCGCACCGTGCGGATGCCGCCGATCCGCCCGTCGGGATGGATCGAGAAGCTGACGGTCACCTCGAGATCGCGGGCCGGGCCGGTCCAGACCCAGGCCGAACGGATCCGAGCCAGCATCGCATCGTAGTAGGCAACGAACTCGGGGCTGCGAATTTGCCCGGCCCCGCCCGGGCCATTGCCCATGCCGCCGGCGCCGGGCCCGCTTCCGATACCCCCGGCAACGCCGCCACCCGGGGCCGCCGAGCCGGGGGCACCGGCCGCAGCAGCGGAACCGCCGGGGCCCGGCACCTCGCCGCCCCCGATTTGCGAACGCACGCGCTGCATCGCCGCATCCATTTCACGTTGCCGAACCGCATCGATCCCGCGCAGACCGGGCGAGGCCGCGGCGACCGGCTGCGTGCCTGCGCCGCTGGTTGGGCTTGATGTCGGCACCCCGGCCTTGGCCGAGGTCGGGCGCGGCCCGGGTTTGGGCGTCAAGCTTGCACGCGGCCGATCGACGGCGGCGGCCTTGGCGGTGGCTTTCGGTGTCGGCTTTATCGTCGGCTTGATGATTGGTTGCACTGTAGGCTTGACGACCGGCCGGGCCGTCGGCCTGGCGGTGGGTCGCGCGGTGGGCTTCGCGCTCGGAAGCGGCGTCGGCTTGGCGGTGGGCTGTGGCGTTGGTGTCGCCGTTGCGGTCGCGGTCGGGCGCGGCGTTGGTCGCGGCGTTGGTCGCTGCGTTGGTTTGGGGGACGGCGTCACGGCCGCCGGCAGGATCACGTCAGGCGATCGTTTCGGGCGCGGCGGCGGCGGCGGTGCCTTCGGACTCGCGGCGGGAGGTTCCGGTTTCAGTTTGTCCTTCTCGGGCGTGGCTTCCTCGGGCTCCTCGGCTTCGTCCTCCGCGGTCTCATCCTCGACGGCCCCGGCTTCAGGGTTGGGCGGAGGTTTGGGTGCGGGCGGCTTGCCCGTCTGGCCGCGTGGTCCCTCGCGAAACGCGCCCATGGCACCGGGCTCACCCGGCACCAGAGCCACGGTATAGCCACCACCGAGGGCCATCGGTCGCAGGCTGAAAGCCGACCAGAGACCGATCACGGCGATGATGCCGAAATGCAACGCCGCCGAGAAAAGGACAAGGCCCAGCAGGCCCCGCTCAACGCCGCGCGGGTTCAGGATCGGCGAGCGCGTCGGCTTGTTCACGGAGCCTGGCGGGCCGGCTGTTCCCCGGCGGCCGGCTCGGTGACCAGCCCGACGTGCTCAATGCCGGCCGCACGCAATTCGGCCATGAGTTCCATCACCTGACCGTAGGGCACCGCGCGATCGGCACGCACCAGGACGACGCCGCCAAGGCCTTCCTTGCGCGCCGCGGCAACCGCCCCGGCCAGATTCTCCAGCTCGATGGGATCGTCATCCACATAAAATCCGCCCTTGGCGTCCAGCGACACCAGAATGGGCGGCTGGTTGTCGGTCGGCAGCGCACCCGTGGCGACTTCGGGCAGGTCGACCGCGACGCCTTGTTGCAGAATCGGCGCAGTCACCATGAAAATCACCAGCAGCACCAACATCACGTCAACCAGAGGCGTGACGTTGATCTGCGACATCGAGCCACTGGCCCGTGCATCGAAGGCCATGTCTCCCCCTCAGCTCATTTCAGGTAGTGCCGTTCGGCAATGTTGAGGAACTCGGCGGTGAAGTTTTCCATGTCGGCGTGCAGCACCGAGACCTCGTGCGAGAAGTGGTTGTAGGCCACCACGGCCGGAATCGCCGCGGCCAGCCCGACCGCCGTCGCCACCAGGGCCTCGGAAATGCCCGGCGCCACCGCCTGGATGCTCGAGGTCTGAGCTGTCGAAAGCCCGCGGAACGCATTCATGATGCCCCAGACGGTGCC
>VFKT01000319.1 GCA_009885395.1 Deltaproteobacteria bacterium
GTGGTGGCCCGATGGGCGCCCTGTGGGGGGGGATGAGCGAGGCGGCGACCATTGCGGCGCTCTCGTCGCTGGCGGATACGGGCAATATCCGTTGTCTCGTCAATCTGATTTTTTCGGGGCTGCTCGATCGCCACCCCTCTTTGCGTTTCGTTTCGGTCGAGAGCGGGCTCGGCTGGATTCCCTTCATTCTCGAACTGGCCGAATATCAAGTGGATGAGAACAGTGTTTCGAGTCTCAAATTGCGCCCGCGCGAGTATTTCCGCCGACAGATTTTTGCGTCCTACTGGTTCGAGAGCGATATCGGTCCGGCGCTGGCGGCTTTAGGTGAAGACAATATTATGTTCGAGACGGACTTTCCCCATCCGACCTGTCTCTATCCCGACGTCCGGGGCAAGGTGGAGCAGACGTTGGGCCATCGGCCCGAGCACGTACAGCGCAAAATATTGCACGGCACGGCGGCGAAGCTTTACGCTGTACGAGCCGATCTGTTGGCGCAAACAACGGCCGTCGGCGACGCCGGGTGAGGTTCAAGTTGTTGGTCAGGAATCGAGCCGTGCCCGCAATTCGCGCTTGAGAATTTTCCTCGACGGACCGAGCGGGAAGGCCTCGACGATATGCCATTCGCGTGGCACCTTGGTGCGGGCGAGGCGGCTGCGGCAGAACCTCTCGAGATCGTAGGGGTCGGGTGGATCAGCCGGGTTCGTCGGCACGAGGAAGGCGACGATCTCCTCGCCGTACCAGGGATCGGGTCGGCCGACGACGGCGGCTTCGCGCACGCCGGGATGCTCGGCCAGCACGGCTTCGACCTCCGAGGGGTAGACATTATTGCCGCCCCTGATGATCATATCCTTGATGCGATCGACCACGCAGAGCAAGCCGTCGGCTGCCAGGCAACCGACGTCGCCGGAGTGCATCCAGCCGTCCTGAAGGGCATCCTGGCTGGCTTGCGTGTCGTCCAGATAGCCGGACATCAGGTTGTGGCCGCGGATCAGAATCTCGCCGCGCTGGCCGGGCGGGACTTCGAGTCCCTCTGTATTAATCAGCTTGACCTCGACACCCGGCACCACCCGTCCCACCGAGCCGATGGTGCGGCA
>VFKT01000115.1 GCA_009885395.1 Deltaproteobacteria bacterium
CGCGTAGGTAGACGACGACCCACGCCGCAGGCCGAGCACAGGGACGCCCTGCGGCGGGCCCCCTCCGGCACCTCGAAGGGCTGAACCGGGCTTCCACGCCGCAGCCCGAGCGCAGGCACGCCCTGCGGGGATGGCCTGAAACCAGGGCCACCGACCAGCAAACGCCGCTACGCCGAGAGCCCCCGCTCACCCCACCCCAAACCGCTCCGCATAGAACGCCAGCGCCGCCCGACGCTCGGCCGCATCAACCCCGAAATCATCCAGCGTATAGACCACAGTGCCGTGCCGACCCCGCGGATGCCTCACCATGAACCCCTCCATCGCGGCCCGGGTCTCCGCCGTGAAAGGCTGCCCGGCAACCGCATAAACACGCTGTACCATCGCCACATCGTCGCGCATATAATCATCGAAGCGGACGTCGATCGTTTGCGCATCCGGCAGCACTTCGCGATCACGCGCGCATCCCCGCAGCAGATCCTCCACGCGCGCCGACCAGTAACGCCCGGTCTGCAGCGGATCGGGATGCTCCACGCTCATCCGGGCGCCGTAGGTGATCATCGTCACCACCGAAGCGGTGACGGCAACCGGCTCGCGGTGCGTGACAACAAAAGTTGCATCGGGGAAGACTCGCGCCAGCACAGCCAATTGCTCGCTATGTTGCGGCGATTTCAGCACCCAGCGACGCGGCAACGACAGCACGCTGCCTGTGGCTCGACTCCGCTCGGCATCAAGCCAATTCAGAAGCTGCAGGATTTTCCGGAGGTAGCGATAATGCGGCGTCTGATCGCGCGAAAGATAATCGTCGCGCACGGCCGGCAGATGCGCCATCGACTCAAACAGCATCGACGAGAAGTCAATCGCCAGAAGTTGGATCTCCTCATGCACATGATCGACCGTCATCTCATGCATGCGTTTAAAAAGCGGCATCGCTGCATCAATCCAATCGACCGCCACCTGGGTGCGCGCGACCCGCGGGTCGGGACGAAGCCCGCGCTCGGCTTGCGCCAGCACCGGCTCGAGACTCTCCCAATAGGGCAACGAACGAAGGTTCGGGTCGGATGAGATCAGGTTGTGGAGGTGGGTCGTGCCGGTGCGCGGCAGGCCGACGATGAAGATGGGCCGTTCGATCGGCATCTCTTCGATTTCAGGATGCTGCCGCCACAATGCCTCGATCTGCAACCGGCTCTTGAGCAGGCCGAGGATGAAGGTGTGGTTGCTGAGGACGCCAAACGGCGACAACCCAGCCTCGTCGCGAAGCGAGCCAAGCAGGATGTCGAGCCGACGCCGGAAGCCGCCGTCGCCAAAATCGTCGAGCCCGGTTTCGGCCATGGCCTGGGCGAGCATCGGCCCACTCTCGAGTCGAAGCGCCGCCGCCATCGCGCCCACGGATTCGCGGATCGCCGCCACCTCAGGCGAAAACCGGGGAGCGGCGTAATCATCGATGCGGACGGCATCTGGACGTGCAGTGTTCACGCGCTTGGCCTAGCCTGCGGGGCCATGCCCCCGCAAAATGAAATGGTCGCGCCGCTGACCAGTGCCGCGGCCGTGCGTGATCTGCTCTCCCTCCTCGGCAAGCTCGAGCAGCGCTTCTCGGGCGGCGATCCGGCACTGCCCGACGAAGGTTCGCGCCTGGAAGCCTACCGCTGGATTTTCACCATTCTGCAGGTCGGTTGCGATGCCTTCCTCTGGGCCGACAGCCAGAAACCACGCTTCTTCGATATCGTTGGTCCGTACAAAAAATGGGGTGGCGACAACGCCGATGCCTTCTACCAATACGCCCCGATCGACCCACGCCGCACCTATCGCGTGCGGGCAAGCCCGGGCGATGCGGTATATTTTTCCTTGACTGTTTACGGCGGACCCGACGACGGTCGCTATTCAGAGCGGATCGTCGGCTCAGTCGGCAAGCGCGACCTCGAGCCCGGCGCCGACGGCATGGTCGAGATCATCCTCTCGCCACGCGAGCACCCAGGCGGCTGGATCCGCCTCGAGCCCGACGCCGTCTGCGCGATCACCCGCGACTACCTGAACGAGCCGACTCGCGGCCGTCGCATGGAATGGCAGATCGAATGCCTCGATGGCGAGGGCGACCCGAACCCCTCGGACGCCGATCTCAGTCGCCGGCTGCGCGCGGTGCGGACCTGGATCGAGGAGCAGGTCAAGATTACGCCGCTTGCGCTGGGCGCACCCAACACCGTGGATCCGCCCTACCCTGTCCCGAAAACCACATTTGGCTGGGCAGCCGGCGACGCCGCCTACGCGATGGGTTCGTTCGAACTCGCCGACGACGAGGCCCTCGTGTTGCGCGGCCGCTCGCCCGAGTGCGCCTTCTGGAACCTCTGCCTGTGGAACGCATTCCTGCATACCTACAACTATGATTACGATCGGGTGACAATCAATGGCTCGCAGGTGCGCTACGAGCCCGATGGCTCGTGGGAGATCGTCATCGCCGGCCGCGATCCGGGACATGCAAACTGGATCAGCACCCAGGGGCATACCCGCGGGCGGCTCTGGTTCCGCTGGTTCCTGCCCGACGCGACGCCCGAGCAACCCACCGTCGAAATAATCCGTCTCGCGCCGGCAAGCGGGATTTGAGCGAAAGCCGCCCGAAAATTGAACTCCGTTGAGGCACCTGCCCGCGCCGCCGGCCGCACCTACGACGCGACCTATTACGCCACGCATTGTGGCCAGAGCTACACCCGGACCCCGGTGTGGCTGGAGTTCTTCGGCGGAATCGCCGACCGGATCATCGAGCATGTCCACCCAAAAACAGTGCTCGATGCCGGCTGTGCCATCGGCCTGCTGGTTGAAGCGTTACGCGCGCGTGGTGTCGATGCGTTTGGCCTCGACATCTCGGAGTACGCCATCAGCCAGACCACGCCGGAGAGTCGGCCTTTCTGCCGCATGGGCTCCCTGACCGACAAGCTCGATCGCCGCTACGACCTGATCGTCTGCATCGAGGTGGTCGAACATCTCTCGCCCGCCGATGGCGCCCTCGTGCTCGACAACCTCTGCGCCCATACCGATGATATTCTTTTTTCCTCGACTCCACTCGATCGCGACGAGCCGACCCACCTCAACGTCCAGGAGCCGGAAATCTGGGCTGAGCTTTTCGCGCAACGCGGCTTCGTGCGTGATGTCGACTTCGATGCCTCGGCGATCAACGCCTGGGCACTGCGCCTGCGGCGCTCGAACGCGGAGAGCCCAGAACTCGTGCGGAACTATGAACGCTTGATCTGGGAGAAAAAACGCGAAGCCCTGGCGCTCGCGCGCGGCCTCGAAGCCAGCGAGGCGACACGGGTTGCGGAGGCGGGCCGGCTCGATGCCGAGATCAAGCACCAGCGTCAGGTAATTGATACGCTGCTCAGCAGCCGGGCGCTTCGCCTCGCGGCTTGGCTGCGCGGTCTGGTCGGTCGCTGAGGAGCTGCCGCTTCACCGCAGAAGCCGCCGTCTCGCGACCACGACCCAGCGTCATCACCGCCGGCCAACGCCCGGGCGACCGTCTTCGTCCGCTTCGGCAGGCTTCCCTGACGGCCACACCGCCGTCACCTACCGGCCAACGCCCGGGCCACCGTCTTCGTCCGCTTCGGCTTCGGCTTCGGCCCGCGCCAGGCTGTTCTCATTTACGCACTGACGTCGAGGTGAGCGGAGTCGTCAGCGGCGACCCACTCACCCCTCTCCAAGCACAATCTCCAGCGCGTACGCCGGCGCGTCGGTCAACCCGTCCGGCAAGCTCACCCGCAGACCTTCAGCCGTTCGCGAGAAGGCAAGACTCGAATCACCCCCGAGCAAACCAACCCGGAAAGGCGTCTCCAGCACGTCCGCAAACGTCAAGAAACCACCTGCCGCGACATTCCCCAGCACAATCGCATAGAGCGAGCCGCGCTCGGCCTTCCAGGTAAAGCGCAGCGGCACACCCTCGACCGTCGAACCACCAAAAGTCCGCCAGGGACGCGTGCCGTAGATGGCCTCGCCATTGGTTCCGAGCCATCGACCCAGACCCCATAGGATCGCCCGCTGCTCGTCGGGGATCGAACCATCCGCCCGCGGGCCCACGTTCAGCAACAGGTTCCCGTTTTTGGAGACGATATCGACGAGCATATGGATGAACTTCTCCGGCGTGCCGTAGTCCTCCGCCCATTCGTTCTGATTGAAGCCAAAGCCGCGCCCCATGCCACGCACGGCCTCCCACTTCCCGCTGTCGATCCCCGGGCGACCGCTGAACTCGGCAGTCGCGAAGTCACGGTGGATTTCGCCGGGTTGCCCGCCCCAGCGATCGTTCACAACGCCGTCGGGAACCGCTGCATAATACTCGCGGAACAGGGCCTCGGAATCGCTCAATGCCGGCGCCGTGATGTCGTTCCAGAGAATCGCCGGGCGATAGCGTTCGATCAACTCACGCCAATGGTCATCGACGTAGCGCGCATATTCGGGTTGGGTGGGCGTCAATCGCAGGGCATCCAGGAAGGTCGAAAAGGGCGGCTCAAGGAAGGTCCAATCAATGCCACCCGAGTAATACAGGCCCATCTGCAGGCATTCCCCGCGCACCGCATCCGAGAGCTCGCCCACCACATCGCGCCGCGAGGACCAGCCCTCGCGGTTGGGGTTCACCACGTCACTCGGCCAGAGCACATAGCCATCGTGGTGTTTGGTCACGAGGACGACATAGCGGGCGCCTGCGTCGCGAAAAAGTTCAGCCCACTCGGTCGGCTTCCAGGTATCCAACCCGTCCGTGAATATCGGACCAAAACGCTGGTAGGGAAACTCGGCCCCCCAGACCTCGCGGTGGTGTTCAGAGGCGGCGCTGCCCTCGATCGACATCGAGTTCCAGTACCACTCGCTATACGGGTTGCGGCGCAGGAAGCTCTCCACGCCTTGTGGCGTCAAAAAATAATCTGGACTGGTCTCGTCGGTGAAGATCACCTCCGGATCAAGCGTACGTTCAGCCCAGGCCGGAATCGTGAATGGACCCCAGTGGATCATGATCCCCAGCTTTGCGTCATTATACCAATTCGGCAGAGGACGGGTCGCTAGGTCCTCTGGCACCGGGGCTCCTCCCGGGGCAGCAGGCTCGGCCTCGCAGCGCGGCTCGTCGGGAGCCGGAGACCCGATATTGCCGCAAGCCATCATCAATGCCGCGAGAACCAGCGGAACCCACTCGACCCACAACGTTCGCATCCCTCCCGTCTACCGTGGCCGCCCCGCCAAGGTCGAGCCCTGCGCCTGTGCCGCAAACCACCCGGAGCCTCGCCAACTGGCACTTCGGTGCGCGGCTTCGTAGGACTCCCCGCCAGGAGTTGCCCATGGATCTAAGTTACGGAGACGAGGCCGAGGCCTTTCGGGTTGAGCTGCGCTCCTTCCTCGAAGAGCACCGCGCCAAAGCACCCCAGGGCGGGAGCGGCCTCGGCGGTCGGCCCGACCAGCGAACAATGGATTGGCAGCGGCTGCTGATCGAAGGCGGCTATGCCGCACGTAACGTGCCGCGTGAATACGGCGGCTTCGGCGCGCCACCCGATCCCTTGACCCGCATCGTGATCGACGAGGAATTCGCTCGGGCTGGCGTCTCGCGCGGCATCAGCGGCCAGGGCCCCGATATGCTGGTGCCGACTCTGCTCGAACATGGCAGCGAGGCACAGCGCCAAGCCTATATCGGCCAAACGATTCAGGGCGAGATGGTCTGGTGTCAAGGCTATTCGGAGCCCGAGGCAGGCAGCGATCTGGCCAGCGTACGCACCAATGCGGTTCTTGAGGGCGACGATTTCGTCGTCACCGGCCACAAGATCTGGACGACCTCGGCACATTTCTCCGACATGATGTTCTGCCTGGTGCGCACCGAGCCCGAGAAAGCCCGCCACGCCGGCCTCTCCTACCTGCTCTTGCCGATGAACTCGCCGGGCATCAGCGTGCATCCCTTGATGACCATGACCGGCAAGGCCGAATTCAACCAGGTCTTTTTCGATTCGGTGCGGGTGCCGCGCCAGAACCTGGTCGGCGAGCGCGGCGACGGCTGGAAGATCGCCAACGCCACGCTCGTCCACGAGCGCAATATGCTCGGCTCGGCCTCCCAGATCGATGCCCTCTTTCAGGCCCTGCTGAGGCTTGCACGCACCGAGACCCGCGACGGCCGGCCGTTGATCGAAGACCCGCTGTTGCGCGACCGGTTGATGCGGCTTCAGGGTGAGGTGCTGGCCGCACGCTGGCATGCCTCGCGCCTTCTCTCGACCAAGCTGCGCGGCGAACCAGCTGGCGTGGCCGGGTTGGTCGTCAAGCTGACAGGCTGCGAACTCGCGCATCAGATCGCCTCGACCGCACTCGAATTCCTGGGCGAGCTCGGGACCCTCTACGAACACTCGCCGCACGAGCGGGCGGGCGGTTTTTGGGCTTTCCAGCAAATGTTCTCGCTCGGACTGATCATCGGTGGCGGCACCGCACAGATCCAAAAGAACATCATTTCCGAACGTGGCCTGGGTCTGCCGCGCGAGACGCGAGGGGATACCTGAGATGGATTTTGGTCTTTCTGCCGAACAGCGTCTGCTCGAACAATCGCTTGCCGGCTTCCTCGATCAAAAAGCACCGAGCAGCCGCGCCCGGGCTCTGGCCGCCGCCGACGACGCTTTCGACCGCGAACTTTGGCACTCTTTTGCGGGTCTCGGTGCGACCGGAATCCTCATCGCCCCCGAGCACGGCGGCAGCGGCCTCGGCTTGCTTGATGCCGCGGTGGTCGGCTGGACGCTCGGGGCTCGCGCGACGCCGCTGCCCTTCCTCGGCACCGCCGTCATGGCGCCGGTCGCGCTGCGTGAAGCCGGCACGGCGGACCAACAAGCGCGCCTTCTGCCGCGCATCGCCGCCGGCGATCTGCGGGTGGGTATCGCCGCGACCGAAGCCGTCTCCCGACGTGATGGGGCCGGTGTGCGCCGCGAGGGTACGAGCTTGCACGGCTCCTCGCTCTTTGTGATCGACGCGGAATCGGCCGATGTCTTCCTGATTGCCGCCGACGATGGCTCGTTGGCGCTGGTGCCCCGCGACGCGGGGGGGCTTGAGGTGCGACGTCTGACCACCGTCGACCGCACGCGCAGGTTCGGTGAACTCGGGTTGACGGGCGTCGAGCCGGCCGAATGGCTCGGCGCAACGCCGGCAGCGGCCCAGAAGGCCACCCAGCGCATGATCGATGCCGGCCGATTGCTGCTCGCCGCCGACGCCCTGGGTGCGGCCGATCGCGCCCTCGCGCTGGCCGTCGAGTGGGCTGGCTCCCGGCGCCAGTTCGGCCGCACGATCGGCTCGTTTCAGGCCGTGAAACATATGTGTGCGGAGATGGCCGCGGCGATCGAGCCGGCCCGGTCCCTGCTCTGGTGGGCCGCGCATGCCTTCGATGCGATGCCCGAGGATGCCCCGCTGGCGGCCGTCCAGGCCAAGGCGCATGTCTGCGAGATGGCGAGTCAGGTGGTGCGGACGGCGACCGAGGTGCACGGGGGCACCGGCTTCACGGCCGAGTGCGATGTCCAGCTTTTTTTCAAGCGGGCGGCACTCGATCGTCATCTGCTGGGCTCGCCGGGGCTGCTGCGCGAGCGCGCGGCGGCCTTGCAGGGGCTCTAAAGCCTCGGCGCGCAGCGGAGGCCAACCG
>VFKT01000210.1 GCA_009885395.1 Deltaproteobacteria bacterium
ACCCAGAACGACATCATCAAGGAATACCTGTCGCGCGGCACCTATATCTTCCCGCCCCGGCCGAGCATGCGGCTGATTGGCGACGTGGTGCGCTACACCGTGACCGAGGTTCCGAAATGGAACCCGGTCAACGTTTGCAGTTACCATTTGCAGGAAGCCGGGGCGACGCCGGTGCAGGAGGTGGCTTACGCGCTGGCGGCCGCCATCGCGATGCTGGAAGAGACCCGTAGCGGTGCCGATCTGGCGCGCGAGGTTTTCGACGAGGTGGTCGGGCGGATCAGCTTTTTCGTCAATTCAGGGATCCGCTTCATCGAGGAGATCTGCAAGCTGCGGGCCTTTGGGGCGCTCTGGGACGAAATCACCCGCGATCGTTTCGGCGTCGCCGACCCGAAACTGCGCCGCTTTCGCTACGGCGTGCAGGTCAATTCGCTGGGGCTCACCGAAGCCCAGCCCGAAAACAACGTACCCCGCATCGTGCTTGAAGCACTCGGCGTGACTCTTTCGCGCGACGCGCGCTGTCGTGCCTTGCAGCTCCCCGCCTGGAACGAAGCGCTCGGCTTGCCGCGTCCCTGCGATCAACAATGGAGCCTGCGCATCCAGCAGATCCTCGCCTACGAAACCGATATTCTCGACTATGCCGATATCTTCGAGGGCAGTCATGTGGTCGAGCGCCGTACGGCCGAGATCAGCGAAGGTGTTCGTCGTGAGCTGAGTGAAGTGCTGGAGCAGGGCGGCATTGTCGCGGCGGTCGAGTCGGGTTGGGTCAAGCAGCGTCTTGTTCAAGCGCAAAGCGAGCGCTTGCGACGCATCGAGCGCGGCGAGCAGGTGGTGGTCGGCGTGAACCGCTTCACGGAAAGCACCACCTCGCCCTTGGCTCTCAGCGATGGCGAGTCGATCCTCAAGGTGGATGCGAGCGCCGAGCGAGAGCAGATCGGGCGCTTGAACGCCTTTCGCGCGACGCGCAATCCGGCCGAAGTTGAGGGTGCCCTGACGGGGCTGCGGGACGCGGCCAAGTCCGGCACGAACCTGATGCCGATCTCGATCCTCTGTGCACACGCCGGTGTCACCACCGGCGAATGGGCGGGCGCCTTGCGCGAAATCTTTGGCAGCTACCGCGCGCCGACCGGCGTCAGCGCCGCCGGCAGCGGCCTTATCGCTTCCGAGCGGTTGGAGGCCTTGCGCGCCCGCTGCCGCGCCGCGGCGCAACGGCTGGGGCGGCCCATCAAGATCCTGATCGGCAAGCCCGGACTCGACGGCCATTCAAACGGCGCCGAGCAGATCGCCGTGGCTTGCTGCGACGCCGGCTTCGAGGTGCTCTATGGCGGGATTCGCTTGACGCCCGAAGAGATCGTCGCGACGGCCTGCGACGAGGGCGTCGACCTGGTCGGCTTGAGCATTCTCTCGGGCTCGCATCTCACCCTGGTGCCGGCTGTGGTTGACGGCCTGCGGGCTCGCGGCTTCGGCGACGTGCCCCTCGTGGTCGGCGGCATCGTCCCGCCGGAAGATGCAGCGACGCTTCGTGCGCACGGCGTGGCGCGTGTGTACACGCCCAAGGATTACGACCTGATGGGGATCGTCGGCGATATGATCGATGTCGTCACGGCGACGGCAACCGCAGCTTAGCGGCGCGGCAACGCGCCAGAGCCGGGCGGGTCCCCTCCAACCAAGGAGCAGCAGAGATGGCCGACACGGCAGAGGAGTTGCGCGGCGCACGCGCGGCGGCGGGACAATTGAGGCGGATCGTCGATGCGGCGCTGGCGGCCGGACGCGAACGCACGGCCAATGGACGCGATATCGACGCCCACCAGCCCCATACCGAGCGCTTGGCGTATCTGGCGACCGAGACGCTCGCCGTCGAGACGCTTTTGACCTACGCCGAACTGGCCGAGGGCCGCGATCCGCTCGCCGCCGATGAAGCCATCGCTTTCGCCGGATTGGTGGCGGGCCGGGCGCGCGGACAGATCGGCGACGCGCTGGAAACCTTCGGCCTCTCCGAAGCGCAGCTGGAGGAAACTCTCGACGCCGCAGAGACGCGCGCTTTCATCCGTGCCGCCACGCACGATGGTCGCTTCGATGCGATCGGCGCCCGGGTGGTCGAGTGGCGGGGCACACCCGATTGCTATCTCGAGGGTGAAGAAGAGCGCATGACACGCGAGGCGGTGCGCGCTTTCGCCCGCGCCGAAGTCACGCCGATCGCGCAACGCATCCACCTCGGCGACGAGCTCGTCCCCGAGAGCATCCTTTCCAAGATGGCCGAACTCGGCTTTTTCGGCCTTGCCGTCCCGGTCGAGTATGGCGGCCAGGGCATGGGCAATCTCGCCATGATCCTCACCACCGAGGAACTCTCGGTGGCTTCGTTGGCGGCAGGCGGCAGCCTCACCACGCGGCCTGAGATTCTCACCAAAGCATTGCTTGGTGGCGGTAGCGAAGAGCAGAAGCAGAGCTGGTTGCCGCGATTGGCGGCCGGCGAAATCATGGCGGCGATTTCGGTCACCGAACCCGATACCGGCTCGGACGTCGCCAGCGTCAAGGTGCGCGCCGAACGCGGCGAGCAGGACGGTGGTGCCGGTTGGTTCATCTCGGGCGCCAAAGCCTGGTGTACCTTCGCCGGTCGCGCCGATGTGATCGCGATGCTTTGCCGGACCGACCCCGACTTGTCCAAAGGGGCCAAGGGGCTCTCGCTCTTCATCGTGCCGAAGGACCGTTTCCAAGGGCATGAGTTCGTCATGCGCCAGGCCGGCGGCGGCGTCATCGAAGGCAAGGCGGATCGCACGCCGGGCTACCGCGGCATGCATTCTTTCACGCTGCAGATCGAGCGCTATTTTGTTCCGGCGGGAAATCTCATCGGTGGCGAGGGGAGCGGCTTCTATCTGCAAATGAATGGATTTGCGGCCGGGCGCCTGCAAACCGGCGGCCGCGCCACCGGGCTCGCCCAGGCGGCACTCGAAGCGGCGGCGACCTACGCCAACGAACGCTCGCAATTTGGCCAGCCGATCGGGCGCTACGGCCTGACCCGCTACAAGCTCGGCCGCATGGCGGTCGAAATCGCCGCAGCGCGCCAGCTGACCTACGAGGCCGCCCGCATCTTCGACCGCGAAGAGAGTCGCGCGATTGAGCCCTCGATGGCCAAGCTCTTCGCCTGCGACGTCGCGGTGCGTACCACCCAGGAAGCGCAAATCCTGCACGGCGGCTGGGGTTTCGCCGAGGAGTTCCCGATCTGTCGCTATGTACTCGACGCCCTCGTCCTGCCGATCTTTGAGGGCGTGAAGCCGGTCCTCGAACTCAAAGTGATCGGCCGCGCCCTGTTGGCGCGTCCTTCCGACCTCGGCTAGGACGCCGCGCAGGAGGATTCACCGCAGATGTCCAAGCTTCACGGCGGCCAGATTGTCGCTCGCGCCCTCGCCAACGAGGATGTTTCTTTTGTCTTCACGCTTTGCGGGGGGCACGTCATGTCGATCTATGACGGCTGCCTCGACCACGGCATCCGCGTGATCGATGTCCGCCATGAACAGACCGCCGCCCACGCCGCCGACGGCTGGGGACGGGTGACGGGTCAGCCGGGGGTTGCGATTGTCACCGCCGGTCCGGGCCTCACCGATGCGGTCACGGGAGTCGCCACCGCGCATCGCGCGAAAGCGCCGATGATCCTGATCGGTGGGCAGGCGCCGCGCCGTTTCCAGGATATGGGCGGCCTGCAGGATATGAACCATGTCGAGCTGATGCGGCCGATCACCAAATGGTCGGTGGCGGTGCCCGAAGCCCGCCGACTCGGCGAATACGTCTCCACCGCTTTTCGCGTCGCCACCACCAACGTGCCGGGGCCGGTCTTCCTCGAAATGCCGCTCGATCTGCTTTTCGACTCGGTCGAGGAAGAGAATTGCGTTTTCCCGACCCAGTACCGCAGTCGTGCGGCCTTGGCCGGTGATCCCGATTATATCGAGCAGGCCTTTGCGTTGCTGAAGCGGGCCGAGCGCCCGGTCTGTCTGGTTGGCAGTCAATATTGGTGGTCGCCGCGGCGCGACGCGCTTCAGCCCTTTCTTGACACCTTCCAGATGCCGGTTTTCGTCAACGGCATGGCGCGCGGTTCGGTGCCTCCCGACGGCCCGCATTGGATGATGATGTCGCGCAAGGATGCACTGCGCGGCGCCGATGTGGTGTTGATCTTCGGCACGCCTCTCGATTTCCGGATCGGCTACGGCGGTTCAAGCCATATCAACCCCTCGGCGAAGATCATTCAGGTCGACCTCGACGGTTCCGAGATCGGCAAGAACCGTGCGATCGAGGTCGGGATCATCGGCGACACCTGCACTGTGATGTCGCAGCTCAGCGGATTGGCGCGGCGTGATGGTTACCAAAGCGATTCCCACCGCAGCTGGCGCGATGAAATCAAACGCATCGATATCGAGAAGCGCGAAGCCCAGCGCGGCGAGCTTGAATCCGACGCTGTACCGATCAACCCGCTGCGCGCCTGCGCCGAACTTGATGGCATGCTCGACGACGAGACCATCGTGATCGGCGACGGTGGCGATTTCGTCGCCACCGCCGCCAATGTGCTGCGGATCGATAAGCCGGGCCATTGGCTTGACGCGGGCCCGCTCGGTACGTTGGGCGCCGGACCCGGGTTTGCGATGGCCGCCAAGCTCGCCCGCCCAGACTCGAAAGTCGTGATCGTCTACGGCGATGGCTCGTTCGGTCTCCACGCGATGGAATTCGAGGCCATGGCACGGCAGAAGATTCCGGTGGTGGGGGTGATCGGCAACGATGCCGCCTGGCAGCAGATCCGGCGCGGTCAGGTGCAGTTCTATGGCGAAGACCGCTCGGTCGCCTGTGCGCTTGACTACACCCGCTACGATAAGGTGGTCGAAGCGCTGGGTTGCCACGGCGAATGGGTCGAGCAGCCCGGCGAGCTGCGACCGGCGCTGGAGCGCGCGTTCAACGCCGGCCGTCCGGCGGTGGTGAATATCAAGATTGGCAGCAGCGATTTCAGAAAGGATGCCATCTCGGTCTGATCACTATGGAGGCGCAGACAGCAGGCATTGTCGTCATCGGCAACGAGATCCTCTCGGGCAAGGTGGTCGACGAGAACTCGCCCTGGATGGCGAAGCGCCTGCGTGAACTCGGGCTCGATCTGCGCCGGATCGTCACCGTGCCCGACGAGGTTCCGGAAATCGCGGCCGCGGTCGCGACATTTGCGCGCTTGTTCGATATCGTGCTCACCTCAGGCGGCGTCGGGCCGACGCATGACGATGTCAGCATGGAAGGCGTCGCCGAGGCCTTCCATCGCACTCTCGTCAGGCATCCGGAACTCGATGCGGCTTTGCGCCAACACGCCGGCGAACACGCCAACGAAGCCCTGCTTCGCATGGCGCTGATCCCGGACGGGGCGGCCCTCATCCATGGCGAGCGGGTCGCATTCCCAACCGTCGTGGTCGAAAACGTCTACGTCCTGCCCGGCGTGCCGGAGATCCTGAAACGGAAATTCGAGGTGCTGGCGCCGCGCTTCTCCGGCGTGCCCTTTCATCTGCACGTGGTCTATTCGCGACTTTTCGAGAGCGCGATCGCGGAAAGTCTTGAGACCACCCTTGCCGAATTTCCCGGATTGTTGATCGGCAGCTATCCTCGCCTCGGCGATGTCGAGGTGGCGGTGAAGGTCACGGTCGAATCGCGTGATGCGGACGTGGCGAAGCGGGCCTTCGAGCGCCTGCTCGAACTCTTGCCAGAGGGGGCGATTGTTCGGACGGAATGATGGGGAATGGAGTGCCAGCCGGCACTTCCGGGGAGGAGGCGGACGATGATGGTTCGGCGACATTCAAATAGGAAATCCAACCGCAGCCTGCGCGCGGCCGGGCTGGCTGCCGGGCTTGCGCTTGGTGTGGGCTTGGCGCCGGTAGCGGCTCATGCGGACGAGAAGACGTTCTGGGAGAATGTCGGTGGCGGCGTCGGCGCCGGCTTCGTCAATATTTTATACTTTCCGGCCAAGCTGATCTATGCCACCGCCGGCGCCACAGTCGGCGGCGTGGCCTGGTTGGTCACACTCGGCGACCCGGAGGCGGCGCAAACGGTTTGGAGTTCGACGCTCGGGGGAACCTGGGTGATCTCGCCGGCGATGCTGGAAGGCCAGACGCCGGTCGAGTTCAACGGCCGCGTGCCTCTCACCGTCGGCACGGCCGAATCGAGCCCGGCAACTCAAGCGGCCGATCCGTTGGATCCGAACGATCCCTACTCGGGTAGCGAGAGCTGGCGCTGAAGACGCGGCTACCGCGTGTTCGGGCTGTGGGGCCCAGACCCTTGACGGAACCGCCCGATCGCGGCAGCGAAGCGATCGGTGGCGGGCCGGGCACGGAGCGGTCGACGAACGAGGTCCAGCTGGCCGATGCGGACCGCCCGGCCACATCGCGGCGCGGTCCCGCGCCGGTCGTGAAGGTACGTCGTTCCGACTGGGATCTGGCAGTGGTGATTCCCGATGCCACGGCGGTCCTCCGGACGCCGGGAGCCGGTCTACCCGAAGTCGCGCTCGCCGGCCGGTCGAATACCGGGAAATCGAGTTTGATCAACGCGCTTGTGCGGCGCAAAGGGTTGGCGCGGACCAGTTCGACCCCCGGTCGGACCCAGGAGATTCTTGTTTTTGCCGGTCCCGGGAAGACGGCCTTGGCCGATCTGCCGGGCTACGGCTGGGCCCGGGCTCCGCAAGGGGCTCGTGTTCAATGGGCGCAGTTGATCGATGCCTATATCGCGCAGCGCGAGATGCTGGCCGGGCTCCTTCTGATCGTCGATGCGCGTCGCGGCCTCGGACCACTCGACGAAGAGATGCTCGCCCGGATCGAGGCTCGAGGGCTGCCCTGGCGCCTGATTACCACCAAGGTGGATAAGCTGACGCGGACCGAGAAGGATCGGCTGCCGCAGTTGCTTGGGCCGCGTGGCCGCAACGCCATCTTTTTTTCTGCCAAAACCGGAGAAGGGCGCGAGGATGTCTGGCGGGCCGTGGCCGAGCTGGCGGCTCTGCGCTAAAAGTTCCTCCGGCATGACGCGAAAACAGCTCGCGGGGGGACAGGGGCGACGGGTGGCTGCCCCCGTAGGCGGCCTGGACTCCCCCATTGGAGTCTTCGATTCGGGAATCGGTGGTTTGACTGTGCTGCGCGCCCTGACTCAAGCCATGCCGCGCGAACAATTCCTCTATCTCGGCGATACGGCTCGCGTACCCTACGGCTCGAAATCCGCCGAAGTGGTCACCAGCTACGCTCTCGAAGTTGCAGATTTTTTCCTTGAACGCGGCGTCAAGATGCTGGTCGTTGCCTGTAATTCGACGTCTGCGCTGGCGCTCGATGCGCTGCGGGCGCACGCTACCGTGCCGGTGATTGGCGTGGTCGAGGCCGGTGCCCGCGCCGCCGCCCGGGCGACCCGCAACGGTCGGGTCGGCGTGATCGGGACCGAGGCGACGATTGCCAGCGGGGCCTATCCGCGGGCGCTACGCAGCCTCGATCGCGAGGTCGAGATTTTCACGCGACCGTGTCCGCTTTTCGTGCCGCTTGCCGAGGAGGGCTGGGTCGCGAATGAAGTGGCCCGTCGGACGGTCGCCCTCTACCTGGCCAGCCTGCGCCGCAGCGGCATCGATACGCTCGTACTCGGCTGCACGCATTATCCGCTGCTCTCCGACGCCATCGGAAGCTACCTCGGCGAGGCGGTCCAACTGGTCGATGGCGGCATCGAGACGGCGCGCGAGGTGCGCAAGACTCTTGGCTCCGCAGGCCTCCTCAATAAACGCGGCCCCGGGGGGGCGAGCTTCTTCGTCACCGATGTCCCCGAGCGTTTCGTCCGCGTCGGCGAGCGTTTTTACGGCGAGAGCGTGGGCTCGGCGGTGCGGGTTGTTCTGCGGGAAACGGGCTCGGCCGGCAAGTCGACTTTGCGGGCCGCGCGAACGTCTGGTTAGGCAGCGACGACCGCCCCCGGTCAGGAGAAGCCGTCGTCGATGATCGCAGGAGTCTTCAGAAAGATCTTCGGGACCAAGAACGACCGCGAACTGAAACGGTTCTGGCCGCTGGTCCGCGAGATCAATGATCTCGAAGCCGAAACCTCGGCGCTCGATGATGCCAGCTTGCGTGCGCGTCTCGAGGAAATCCGGGCGCGGGTTGGCGAGGGTCTCTCGCTCGACGACGCCCTGGTGCCGGTTTTTGCGATCGTGCGCGAGGCCTCGCGGCGCGTGCTCGGCATGCGGCATTTCGATGTGCAGATGCTCGGTGGCATCGTCCTGCACCACGGCCGGATCACCGAGATGAAGACAGGCGAGGGCAAGACGCTTGTCGCCACCGCCCCGGTTGTTCTGAACGCGCTCTCGGGCAAGGGCGTTCACGTCGTCACCGTCAATGATTATCTGGCCCGGCGCGATTCGGAATGGATGGGCCGGCTTTATGGTTTCCTTGGCCTGACAGTCGGCGTGGTGCTGCACGGGCTCGACGACCAAGAGCGCCAGGCGGCCTACGGCGCCGATATCACCTACGGCCAGAATAACGAATTCGGCTTCGACTACCTGCGCGACAACATGAAGTTCTCGATCGACCAGCTTGTGCAACGCAAGCTTAACTACGCCATTGTCGATGAGGTCGATTCTATTCTGGTTGATGAGGCCCGGACGCCTCTCATCATCTCCGGCCCTTCCGAGGAATCGACCGATACCTATGCGATCGTCGATCGCGCTGTGCCGCGCCTCAAGCGTGGCCGTCTGGTCGAGAAGGGCGAGGAGGAGGAGGGCGATTACGCCGTCGATGAGAAGAGTCGCAGCGTCATCCTGACCGATCAGGGGACGGCGCACGCCGAGGAGGTTCTCGGCGTCAATAACCTTTACGACCTCGAACACCAGGAGAGCCTGCACCACCTGCAGCAGGCGCTCCGTGCCCATGCCCTGTTCCATCGCGACGTTGAGTACGTCGTGCGCGATGGCGAGGTGATCATCGTCGACGAGTTCACCGGTCGCATGATGCCCGGTCGGCGCTGGTCCGACGGTCTGCACCAGGCGGTCGAGGCCAAAGAGGGTTTGGCGGTTCAGCAGGAGAACCAGACTCTCGCCACCGTCACGTTCCAGAACTATTTTCGAATGTACGAGAAGCTGGCCGGGATGACCGGCACAGCCGATACCGAGGCCGTCGAGTTCAAGAAGATCTACAACCTCGACGTCACCGTCATGCCGACCCATCGGGATATGATCCGGCTCGATCTCCCTGACGTCATTTATAAAACTGAGCGCGAGAAATTCGAGGCCGTGCTCGACGAAATCGCAGAAGCGCATGAGCAGGGCCAACCCGTGCTGGTGGGCACGATATCGATCGAAAAATCAGAGCGGCTCTCGGGGATGCTCAAGGGTCGCGGCATCGTCCACCATGTCCTGAACGCCAAAAACCACGGCCGGGAGGCCGAGCTGGTGGCCCAGGCAGGACGGCTTGGGTTCGTGACGATTTCGACCAATATGGCGGGCCGCGGAACCGATATCGTACTCGGCGGCAACCCCGAAGGCCTCGCCGCCCACCAACTCTCTGTCGCCACGGACGAAGACGTCGACGCGGAAGCCGTCGCAGAAAAGTTTCGGGAGGCCTGCGCTGCTGAGCGCCTCGAGGTTCTCAAAGCCGGTGGTTTGCATATCATCGGAACCGAACGGCACGAATCACGGCGGGTCGACAACCAACTGCGGGGCCGTTCGGGACGCCAGGGCGATCCCGGCTCCTCGCGCTTCTTTCTCTCGCTTGAGGACGATCTGCTCCGCATTTTCGGAGCCGAGCGCATCAAGGGACTCATGGAGCGCCTCGGCATGGAGGAAGGCGAGCCGATCGAGCATCCGATGGTGACGCGGGCGATTGCGACGGCACAGAAAAGGGTTGAGGGCCAGAACTTCGATACCCGCAAACACCTGCTTGAGTACGATGATGTGATGAACAAGCAGCGCGAGGTCGTCTACGATCGGCGCCTCGAGGCGTTGCGCGGTGACGATCTCCGCGAGGAGATCCTCGGCTGGACGGAGCACCTGATCGAAAAAGTGGTCGAGGTCGCCGTCGAGCCCGGGGTTGCGGCGGTGGAGTGGGATTGGGCGGTGATCGAAGCCGCGACGGCGGAACGCCTCGGTGTTGCGGTGCGGTTTTCCGACGAGGATCGCGCCCGGATGACACCGGATAGGCTCGGCGAGTTGACGGGCGAGGCCATCCGGCATCTGCATGCCGAACGCGAGAAGACCTATGGCCCGACGGCGATGCGCCAGGTGGAGCGGACGCTGGCGCTGCAGGTCATCGACCAGCAGTGGAAGGACCATCTCCGCTCGATGGACAAGCTCAAAGAAGGCGTCGGCTTGCGCGGCTACGGCCAGCAGAACCCGCTGACGGTCTACCAGAAGGAAGGCTTCGATCTTTTCCGGGATATGATGGAACGCACCGAGAGCGAAACCATCCGTCGCCTACTCACGGTGCAACTGGTCCGGCCGGAGGAAGTGGCCGAGATCGAAGCACGTCGCCGGGCCGAGCAGGAGCGCCGCAGCGGTGCCCTGCGGCTTAGCCACGATTCGTTGTCGCCGGCAACCGCGCCAAAATCATTGCCCGAGGTGGGCGCAGCTCAAGTCGGTCGAAACGATCCTTGTCCCTGCGGCAGCGGCCGCAAGTACAAACGCTGCCACGGCCGGTGATCGGCGCGGCGCAGCAGCGTCGCGTAGGATGGCAAGCGGAGCGGCTCGAGGGCGCGGGGCCCGGCGGGTCTCCTCAATGGAACAGGCGACACCGTCTCCCCGCGCTCAAATGCGCAACGGGGAGACGGCAGCGCTGCGAGACTACTTCTTGACGCCGAGGACGCTGTCCTTGAACGCCTTGGCCACCGTGAAGCCGACCTTCTTGCGGGCCGGAATCTTGATGGCCTCGCCGGTCTGCGGATTGCGACCCATGCGGGCCTTCATCTTGCGGAGACGAAGGATCCCGAGACCCGGAATCTTCACGGGATCTCCCTTCTTGACTGCCTTGCGGCAGATCTCCAGGAGCGAAGTCAGTACCGTATCGGCCTGCTTCTTGGTGATTCCCGCCGCTTCGGCGAGCTGATTCAGCAACTCGGACTTGGTCATACGCACATCCCCTCTTCTCGTTTTCTTGCCTGTCCCCACACCGCGTGCGGGGCGCTTTGAAGTACGCGAGGTGCGCACGAGTGTCAAGGAAGGGAGGTGCGAAAGGCCTTGCCAGACGTGGTGATTCGCAACATCGGGTCGGCGGCGGTTCAATCCGCGGGTGGCATCGCTGGCGCCGTCGCGAGGATGCGTTCGCGGAAAGCTCGGATGCGTGCCGCGTTCGCGCCGAGGTCGCCCCGTCCGTCGCGCGATTTGGAGCGCATATCGATCTGGCTCTCTGCACCGGCGGAACGGACGCGGATGAGGACATCGTCGCGAAAACCGAAGAGTGGGGTCTCGGCAACAGCCTCGAGCCGATGTTGCGCGGGGTCGATCGCGACGAGGGTCCAACCCGGCATGGTGCGAACGATCTCGGCGGCGCGTTCGAGTGCGGCGGTTGGCGTTGTGTCGGGCAGTTCAATGGTTTCCAGGTCGGGGCAGCAAGCGCGCTGCAACTCGGCGAAGGCCGGATCATAACTCAGGTTCCGCCCGAGATTGGCGGGAGCCTCGGCGGCTGCGATGAAGACCGGGGGGTCGAGGAGATCGGTCGAGAAGTCGTTGATGGTTGGCCCGCGTGGGGTCGAGAAGGCGTTAAAGAGAAAGACCAGGCCCGAGAGGAGGCCGACGGCCGCGCCCAGACCCAGGGGGCGGCCGCGAAAACCCCGTAAGAGCGACCAGATCAGCAGCAGCGTTCCGACCATGCCGCCGAGGGCGAAGAGATAAAAGCCGATGAGCGCGGGCAGAAATCGCAACCAAGCCAGCAAGGGTCCGAGCAGCAGAGCCGTCAGGGCGATCGGGCCCAGGGCTTCAAGGATTCGGCTTTTTTCTTTCATTTGCGCGTTCATCATTATCCTCCAATGGCGGCCCTTGGTCGTGGCTCGGCCAAGGCTGATCCCTGCCCGGAGTTCCAAGCTGACGCAAACGGCGGGCTTGAATTGGCATTCGGTCGCGCTCTTTGGCACGCTCGGTGGCAATGAGAACTCTCGATGCATTGGCGGTGGGTGCAGTGGTTTCCTTGCTCGGCTTTGGCTGTTCGAAGGAGGCCGAGTTGCTACCTCAGGGGGCAGAGTTGGGCGGCGTCGACGTGGTCGTCGAAGAGGAGGCGATCGTCGTCCAAACCGGAGAGGTGGCGCCCGGTTTGGCGGATAAGGAGGTTGGCATTCTGACCGCGTTTGTCGACGCCGACGAGATCGTCGGTGAAGTTCCGCACCAGGTCGATCTCGAAGTCGAGGTCATTCCCGGGACGGGCCATCCTCCCTTTACCTACCGCTGGGATTTCGGCGACGCCACCGCCGTCAGCACCGACAAGGCGCCAAGCCATACCTACGCGATCGAGGGGAACTTCCGGGCCAGCGTCATCGTGAGCGATTCACAGGGCGAGATCGATCAGGATTACGTCGATATCGCGGTGAGCAAGCCGCTTCCCGCCGGCGCCATGACAGCGAACGAGCTGCGCAAGAAGATGCCGCCCGAGAAGATCGTCGAAGACATCCGCAAAAGGCGCGAGGCGGCCGCCGCCGCGAAGTAGCGCTTGTCCCTGCCTCCCCGGAGGCAGGTCGACACCTTCTTGTTCGGTTGGCGTTGGCATCGACCCCAACGAAAGAGAGCCCCGGAGTGTTGACTCCGGGGCTCCCCGAGATGGTCGACGCTCGGTCGCACTCGCAACCTCGCATTTGAGACATTTAGGGCTTTTGCCCCACCTTTGAACGAAACGGAATCAAATCGGGAGATCTTCCCGATCAGAACGTGGCGGTGTCGAGGAACGCACCGCTTGGCGACGGGGCGCAGTAGGTCGTCGGATTGTGGCCCTGAGCTTCGTCGGCAATTGCTGCCGCCTCAGCGTCGATATCGAAGCAAGCTGGCAGATACAGAAGCTTCGCCAGCTTACCTTCGTAAGAAGTCGTTGCCTTTGCGATGCAGGCATCCACGCCATCGGGCTTGCCATTGGCGACGTTGTTGGCGCCCGTGCTGTAGCAACGGGTGACCTGGCCGGAGAAGATGCCTCCGTGACCGGCGGCCTTTCGCTCGTCCTTCAGAACCAGGGGGTCTTCCGGCACAGAACCGCCGCCAAAGCCATCCGGGAGAAGTCCCGGGGTATAGGCGGCCGCGGCGCTCGTCGCACAAATCGCGACGGCGGCAAGACCGCTCAACATTCTCTTGATCATTTCCAATGTCCTCCTGAAGTTGGGGATTTGGGCCGTGATTGGTTTGGCTGAAGAGTCAGTCGACCATCTCGTGAACTCAGTCCACCAATACTGGGCCTGTTTTTGATTCTCATACGATTATAGATCGTTCAGACATTATCAGTCAACGCTAAAGCGTAGCCGGGCGAAAAAATTCTTCATTTCGTCCCAAAGAGTGGGACGATCGGCGAAAAAAGATCGATCAGCTGCCCAGATTAGCTCCCGGGGCCCGTGGGCGAGCCGCTAGCCGAACCCTTAAGGAGAGAACGTGCGTTGGCGGTGGGGGGAAAAAACCGGGTGTTTGCTGCGGCTATTGCCCATTTTCCTTCTCGGGCTGATCGCTGCCGTTGTCGCCGTCTGGGTCTGGCGGCACGAGAGCTGGTATCTGGCGATCGATCAATTTGGATACTTGACTTTCGCCCGGGATCTGGCCGAGGGGCGTGTCTTTCACGATTGGGAACCAGCTCGATTCATTTCCCATGGCGTTGCGCGCGGCCAGAAAATCGACGTACTGGCCCAGACCTATGTTCTCGCCGACGGACGCTTGTATTGCCGCTACGCCCCGGGCTTTCCTCTGCTGCTCGCAGCGGCCTTGCGCCTCGGCGGGGAGATTGGCGTGCATCTGGTCAACCCGCTGGCGATGGCGGGGCTGGTGCTGGTGCTGGGTGCGCTCAGTACCCGGCTTTTTCGTTCGGCCTGGTCCGGGCTGGTTACGGCGATCCTGCTCGTTCTCCTTCCGAATTACCTGCTGCTTTGGTCGATTTCGCCGCTGCGAGACGTGCCCGCGCACGCGATTGCGTTGCTTGGCTTATTTCTTGTCTTGCCCCTGCCTGAGACGACGCCGCGCCGGCTCGGCGTGTTGCGAACAGTCGGCGCCGGCCTTCTCCTGGGCTATGCCGTCTCGATCCGGCCCGATGCTGTTTTCTACGGCGTTCCCGCAGCCTTGCTCGCCCTGAGTTGGCGCCCACGCCAGCTGGCACCCCTGCTTGCGGGTGCGCTCGCCTGCGTTCTGGGGGCCAGCCCTCTGCTCGCCTATAATGCACTCGTCACGGGCAATCCCTTCCGACCGACCCAGGCGATGGAGATCGAGGAGATCCTTTCCAGGTTTTCGGGAAGCCTGCTTCCTCTATCCGACGCATTGAGCCCTTCCCCGGCCGTGGCGGCGGCGTCGGACGTAGCGGTGGCGCGGGGAGCGATGTCCGAAGCGGCGGAAGCGGAGCGCCAGAAGATGCTGGTGCAAGGTGGCGGGCTCAAGCTGGCGCATCTCGACGCCACCCTTCCGGCGAATCTGAATTTGATTGCCGTGGTGTTGGGCCCCTTCCTCGTCGTGCTACTCCTCGTGGGTGCGGTGGCCGCGCTCCTGCGTCCCTCTCTGGCGCTGCTGGTTTTGCCCTATCTGGCACTGACCATTCCATTTTTCAGTCTCTGGTCAAGACCCGATATACGCTATCTGGCTGGCTCGTTGATCCTGCTGCCACTCTTGATCGTCGAGGGCGGACGGACGCTCACTGAGTTGCCCTCGCGTCTTTCCTTCAAATTTGGTCGTGTCGGGTGCTTCGCGACGGCGGCGCTGGTTGTGGGTCTTGTCGGCAGGATGGCTTTTTTTGAGCCCCCCGGAGCAGGGGCGAGGCAGCTTGTCGCTTGGACTGTGGCCGCGGCGGTGGCGGCCTCAACCCTCCTGGGTGCCTGGCGGCATAAAAGAGGAGGATGGGCCTTCAGTCTGCTCTGTGGCCTTGGGTTGACGCTGGTCTTTGCTGATCGCACGCTGGAGGGGATCGAGACCCGGGGGAGCTTCCAGCAGGCTCAGGTCGAGCGGGCGCGCACTACCGTAGGCAAACTTCTGCCCGCAAACGCATTGGTCCTCACCAGCACGCGAATCGGACGGCCGCTCGAGAACCTCGAACATTATGCCGGGATCTCGACGATCTATCTCGAGGAAGCGCAGCGCTGGGGGGTGTCGCCGGGGCGGTTTGCGCGCAACATCATCGACCACGAGATGCGACCTTTTCTCCTCTTGCGAGCGGCTGACGCGCGCGCCTGGCTCTCCAGCCGCCAGGTGCTGCCTTTCTTTGAGGGTCGCATAGTGGCCGAGATTCCGGCCAGCCGCGCCCGCGACGTGTTCGTGGCCCGGCGACAAAGTGCCGGCGGCGTGCCTTTGGTGTTGGTCGAGGTTCTGCGCCGTCCGAAGCCGCTTATCGATTAGCGCGGGCCAGCGGTCACGCGCGTCGGTTGGTGCGGCGGCTGCGGGAACGGCGCTGTAGGCATGGTTGCTTGGGAGAGAAGGCGGTAACAGGTGTCGGAGGGCGGGGCCGCGCGGGGCTGGCCAGCCCGCGCGGGCCTCAGCCTCCGGCCAGGCGGCGCGCGAGAATCTGATTGACGAGGGCCGGGTTGCCCTTGCCGCCGGTCGTCTTCATCACGCCACCGACAAAGAAGCCAAGCAGCTTCTCCTTGCCGGCCCTGAACTCGGCGACCTTGTCGGGATGGGCGGCGAGCACGGCGTCGATCGCCGCCGTGAGGGCGCCTTCGTCGCTCACCTGGCGCAGCCCCCTCTGCTCGACGATCGCGGCCGGTGCTTCTCCAGTCGTCAGCATCTCCTCGAATACAGTCTTGGCGATTTTGCCGCTGATCGTCCGGTCCTCGATCAGAGAGACCAGGGCCGCGAGTGCTGCAGCGGAGATCGGCCAGATCTCGATCCGGAGAGCGTCGTCGAGGCGGCGCTCGCGGACGATGCGCCAGACTTCAGTGAGGATCCAGTTCGCGAGCGTTTTTGGTGCGCCGCCTGCCGCGCACGCCGCCTCGAAATAATCGGCGAGGTCGCGACGCGTCGTCAGAACCTCGGCGTCATAGGTAGAAAGACCGTGCGCCGTCTCGAAGCGGGTTCGGCGTGCCTCGGGCAGCTCGGGAAGGCCGGCACCGATCGCGGCGATGCGCGCCGGCGTCACCCGTACCGGCGCCAGATCGGGCTCGGGGAAGTAGCGGTAATCGTGGGCATCCTCTTTCGAGCGCATGGGCGCGGTTTGCTCGCGATCGGCGTCCCAGAGACGGGTTTCCTGGCGGATCGTGCCACCACCCTCGAGGACCTCGATCTGGCGCTCGATCTCGACCTCGATCGCACGTTCGACCGAGCGGAAAGAATTCATGTTCTTGGTCTCGGTTCGGGTGCCGAGGGTGTCCGAGCCGCGCTTGCGGACCGAGACGTTGGCGTCGCAGCGCAGGCTGCCCTCGTCCATATTGCCGTCGCAGACTTCGAGATACTGCAGGATCATACGCAGGGTGCGCAGGTAGTCGGCGGCCTCAGCCGGGGTGCGAAGGTCGGGTTCGCTGACGATCTCCATCAAGGGCACGCCGGCCCGGTTCAGGTCGACCAGCGATTCTCTTTCGGCACCGTCGTGAATGCTTTTGCCGGCGTCCTCTTCCATATGGATGCGGGTCAGCCGCACCTGGGTTCGGGCGCCCTCGCTGTTGAAATCGATATGCCCGCCGACAGCAAGCGGTTCGTCGTACATGCTGATTTGATAGCCCTTGGGCAGGTCGGGATAGAAATAGTTCTTGCGAGCGAAGCGCGAGAGTTCGGCCACCGTGCAACCGGTGGCGAGTGCCGTCAGAATGGCGAACTCGAGCGCCCGACCGTTGAGCACGGGCAGCACGCCGGGCAGCCCGAGGCAGACCGGACAGGTGTTGGCGTTTGGTGCCGCACCAAAGGTGGTCGAGCAGCCGCAGAAGAGCTTCGAGGAGGTTCGCATCTGGGCATGGACTTCGAGTCCGATGACGGGTTCCCAGTCCCCCCAACGGGCGTGGGTCGGGTCGTTCATCTTGTCTCCGCGGTCTTGAGCAGTGGGGGCCGACGCAGATGCCAATCGGTATCGCGTTGCAGGGCGTCGGCCGTTCGCAGCAGGCTGGCTTCGTCAAACCAGCGCCCGAGCAGTTGCAGGCCGATCGGTAAAAGTTTGCTGTCGAAACCGCACGGCACCGACAAGCCCGGGATGCCGGCCAGATTGGCGGCGATGGTGAAGACATCGGAAAGATACATCGCGAGCGGATCGGCAGTGCGTTCGCCAAGCTGAAACGCGGTGGTGGCACCGGTGGGCGCGAGCAGAAGATCGCAGGATTGAAAGGCGGTTTCAAAATCCTGTCGCACCAGGCGGCGGGTGCGCTGTGCCTTCAGATAATAGGCGTCATAATATCCGCTTGACAATGCCCAGGTCCCGAGCAATATACGGCGCTTGACTTCCGCACCAAAGCCGGCATCGCGCGTGCGCTGGTACATCGCGAGCAGGTCGTCGTGTGGATCGGCCACCCGCAGCCCAAAACGCACACCGTCGTAGCGCGCAAGATTGGAAGAGGCCTCGGCGGGAGCCAGCAGGTAATAGGTGGCCACCGCATAGCGGCTATGGGGCAACGAGACCTCGACCGGTTCTGCGCCGCGCTCGACCAGTATCGCCAACGCATTTTCGACGGCCTGGCGCACGGCTGGATTCAACTCGTCGGGGAAGTATTCGCGCGGCACGCCGATGCGCAGTCCGCGCACATCGCCCGTCAAGGCGGCCTCGTAATCGGGGACCGGCCGGGCGGAGGTGGTCGAATCGCGGGGGTCGTGGCCGGCGATCACCGAGAGCACCGCTGCGGCATCTGCCGCGCTGCGCGTGATGGGTCCGATCTGGTCGAGCGACGAAGCATACGCGGCCAGGCCGAAACGGGAAACCCGGCCGTAGGTGGGTTTGAGACCGCAGGTGCCGGTGAAACTCGCCGGCAGCCTTATTGAACCGCCCGTGTCGGTGCCGAGCGCCGCGGCGCATTCGCGTGCCGCCACCGCCGCGGCCGAACCGCCCGACGAGCCACCGGGCACGCAGGCGAGATCCCAGGGGTTGTGGGTGGGCCCAAAGGCCGAATTTTCATTCGAGGAACCCATCGCGAACTCGTCGAGATTGGATTTTCCGACGAGCACCGCCCCAGCCTGCTGCAGCCGCTCGACGCAATCGGCATCGTAGGGCGGGACCCAATTCTCGAGAATGCGCGAGCCGCAGGTGGTGCGCACCCCCCGCGTGGCGACCAGATCCTTCAGGACGATCGGGATGCCGAGCAAGGCCCCACGTTCGCCCGCAGCGAGCCGGGTTTCCGCAAGAGCAGCCTCGGCGCGGGCGCGTTCGGCAGTCACGGTGAGGAGCGCCCGCACTTCAGGCTCGACCGTGTTGATCCGCTCGAGGCAGCTCTCGGCCAGATCGAGGGCGCGAATCTCGCCGCAACGAAGCGCGTCGCGGGCGGCGACCAGGCTCAACTCACAAAGATCATTCACCATGGCGGCAGCTCAGTCGAGGACTTTCGGGACGCGGAAAAAGCGACCCTCGAGGTCAACCGTCGGTGCGGCGGGCAGAACCAGATCGGCGGCCTGGCTTTGGCGAACCTCGTCGAGGCGCTCGCGGCAGCCGTCTTCGGGGAGACCTTCAACGCCGGGGCCTTCGCCCGGGATCTCAAGTTCGCGCAGCAGATCGACGTAGCCGAGGATCGATTCGAGATCCGCCCGCAAGGCGTGGCGTTCCTCGTCGGCCAGCCCAAGTCGCGCCAGCCGAGCGACGTGGTCGACGTCTTCCAGGGTGACGGCCATCTGTTATCCCTTAACTGTGCCGCATCCGGCCGGCAATTCATCGCGGCTCGAGCCGCGGCGACGTAGGTGGAAGGAATCAAGCGATGGAAGGCAGTGCGGCGGAGGGCGCGGGGCGCCGCTTCAGCTTGTTCCTTGTATTACTGAGTCTGGTCACGGCCGTCTCTGCTGCGATGTTGCTGCGCCCGCAGGTGGCAAGACATCTTGAGACCGTCTCGACCGCCCTCAAAGAAGGTGGTTTCGGGGCTGGTTTCGAGGTCGCGCTGCGTTCGGAAGTGTTGCTCTGGTTGCTGCTGCCGGTGCTTGTGCCGCTGCTCGGGGCATTGTTCGCTTTGTTTTCCGGCTCTTCCCGCCGGGCATCGCCGGTTGTTGCCGGGGGGCCGGCGCCCGTTGCCGCGCTGCCGCCCGTCGATCGACAGGGCTTGGCCCAAGGCGGGGCGCTCAAATTGTTGGCCGTGCTGCAGGAAGAGGCTCGCCTGATCGATTTCGTTCAGGAGAATATTGAGGGTTACGACGACGCCGAGGTAGGCGCTGCAGCACGGGCCGTACACGCCGGCCTGCGCAAGGCGTTGGCGGCCCGGGTTCGATTGGTGCCTCTCCATGAAGGCGAGGAGGGTGTTGCGGTCGAAATCCCGCCCGGTTTCGATCCAGAGCGGCTGCGCGTTTCGGGACATCCGAGGGGCAACCCACCCTGGCACGGCGTGCTGGTGCACCCCGGCTGGCAGGCTCTTGAGATCCGCCTGCCCGTGCCCACCGAGGGGGCGGATGCGAGCTTGCTGGCGCCAGCCGAGGTGGAGGTGCCAGAAGGAAAGGGCGGGGCGTGAGTTCCCTCCCAAGCGAGAGCAAGGCAACGCTGGTCGTTGGGATCGATCTCGGCACCACAAATTCAGTTCTTGCTTGGGCCGATATCGGCGACGGCGCATCCGCGCTCGAGATCCGCGTCCTCGGCATCCCCCAGGTGGTCGAGCTGGGGGCTCTCGAGGAGCGTCCGATACTTGCCTCGGCACTCCTCCTTTCCCGGGACGAGGAAATGACCTCGTCGGCCTTCCGCCTTCCCTGGCAGGGCGAGGCGCCGGGCATCGTCGGCGCGTTTGCTGCGCGGCGCGCCAATGATGCGCCCGATGCGGTGGTGCTTTCGGCAAAATCATGGCTTTGCCAGAAGCGTGTCAACCGCGAAGGCGCAATTCTGCCTTGGGTGGGAGATGATCACGAGGCGCCGCAACGCCGGATCTCCCCGGTCGAGGCGCAGGCGGCAATTCTCGCGCACCTCAGGCGGGCTTTTGATTTCAAGATGGCCGCCATGCAGGCCGAGCGACCGATCGAGACCAGAGAAACAATTTGTCTTGATCAGATGGACGTCGTCCTCACGGTGCCGGCGTCGTTCGACCCCGAGGCGCGCGAACTCACGTTGCGTGCGGCCGAACGTGCCGGTCTTGGCAATTTGAGATTGCTCGAAGAGCCCCAGGCCGCAGTTTACGCCTGGCTTGCTTCGCGAGGTGAAGACTGGCGCCACGACCTTGGTCCGGGTGATCTATTGCTGGTCTGCGATGTTGGCGGTGGCACCACCGATCTCAGCCTGGTCGCGGTTCGTGACGAGCAGGGGGCACTCGAACTCGAGCGCGTGGCGGTAGGCGAACACCTTCTGCTTGGCGGCGATAATATCGATCTGGCGCTTGCCCACCATCTGCGGGGCCGACTGGCGCTTGAGGGGAATCGTCTCGATGGCTGGCAGTTTCGCGCCCTGGTCGCGGCTTGCCGCGATGCCAAGGAGCGGCTGCTTGGCCCAGATGCGCCAGCCGAACTTCCCATCGCCATTCTGGCCCGTGGCCGGCGGTTGGTCGGGGGCACGCTGCGGCTTTCCTTGAGCCGGGAAGAGGTTGAGCGGATCGTGCTCGATGGCTTCCTGCCAGAACTTCCGCTCGACGCGGCCATCCATGTTTCTGGGGAGGACGACCTCGGGCTGCAGGAGATGGGACTGCCCTACGAGCGCGATCCTGCGATCACGCGCCATATGCTGCGTTTTCTCCGCCGGCATGCCGAGGCACTGGCTGGGCATCTGCCCGCACGCGTAGCAGGTGGAGCACTGCATCCGACGGCCATCCTCTTCAACGGCGGCGCGATGCGTGCGTCAGCGCTTGCCGGACGGGTGACGGAGGCTCTGGCGGCCTGGGCACAAACGGCTGGTCTTGAGCCGGCGCGAGTCCTTGCGGGGGCCGACCTCGCCCATGCTTGTGCGCGTGGTGCGGCCTACTACGCGGCAGTGCGACGCGGTGGTGGGGTTCGTATTCGTGGCGGTACGGCGCGTTCATTCTATGTTGGGGTCGCGAGTGCGCAGCCGGCGGTGCCGGGTCAAGCGCCACCAACCAAGGCCTTATGCGTGGTGCCGCGCGGGCTTGAGGATGGAACGCGGCTTTCTGTGCCAGGTTCGGAGATCGGGCTTCGGGTCGGAGGCAAGGCAAGATTCAGATTTTTCGCCAGTGCCACCCGCCCCGATGATCGGGCAGGTTGGCTGCTCGATGAATGGGACGCGGCTAGCCTCGACGAACTTTCGCCGCTCGAAATCCGTTTCGACGATGCCGGCGTGGACGAGGAGGGTCGGGTCGCTGTCGGCCTCGAGGCCCATACCACCGAGGTCGGCACGCTGGAGTTGGAGTTCGTCGAGCGACAGGGGGGCGAGAGTGGCCGCCGTTGGCGGCTGGCCTTCGAGGTCCGGGAGCGGGGCGGGGCTACGTCCTGATGGCCGGGCGTTCCTCGCGGGCTTCGGCCTTTGTGGTCGGGATCGATCTTGGTACGACTAATTCGGCACTTGCGTATGCTCTGGCGACGGGCGGCCTGATCCGCGGGTTGCCGGTGCCGCAGCTCGTCGGGGATGGCGAGATCGCACCGCGTTCTGCCTTACCCTCGGCGGTCTATCGCCCTGGTCCGCAGGACGCAAGGGCGGCCGGACGAGGCTTGCCCTTTGGCGAGCCGGCCGATGATCTGGTCGTTGGCGAATGGGCGCGTACGCTCGGCGAACGGCTGCCGGAACACCTGGTGCTCTCGGCAAAATCCTGGCTTTGTCATCCTGGAGTGGACAGGCGTTCGCGACTCTTGCCCTGGGGTTCGAGCGAAATCACGAAGCTCTCGCCCGTTGACGTCTCGGCCCGAATCCTCGCTCATCTTGCGGCCGCGTGGCGATTTGAGCATCCCGATGCCCCGCTCGAGCAATTGCCGGTCGTGCTCACGGTTCCGGCTTCGTTCGACGAGGTGGCGCGCGAACTCACGGTCGAGGCCGCGCGGCAGGCGGGCTTGCAAAATGTGCGGCTGCTCGAGGAGCCACAGGCGGCGCTCTATGCCTGGGTCGCGGCACATCCCGATTGGCAGCAGCGTCTCGCTGGCGTGGCCCAGATCCTGGTCCTCGATATTGGCGGTGGCACCACCGATTTCTCAGAAATCGCGGTTCGCGAAACCAACTCTGGACTGAGCCTCGAACGAGTTGCGGTCGGAGAGCATCTTTTGCTTGGTGGCGACAATATGGATTTGGCGCTGGCGCGGCTTGCGGTCGAACAAGCCGGGTCGCCACGTCTTGAGGCCGGGCAATGGCGACAACTGACGGCGCTGTGTCGCGCGGCGAAGGAACGTCTGCTCGCCGACGGCGGTCCAGACGAAATTCCGGTCGCGCTGGCCGGGCGCGGTCGCTCGTTGCTTGCCTCGACGGTTCGAGTGGCTCTCCGGGCTGCCGATGCGTTGGTGGCCATCCGCGATGGTTTTCTGCCGATGGTCGAGGCGGAGGACTTTCCCGGGCGGGGTTCCGAGGCCGGGCTGGCCGAGATCGGTCTGCCCTACGAGAGCGATCCGGCAATCACCCGTCATCTGGCGGCGTTTCTCTCCAAGGCTGGCCAGGGTTGGCCCGATGCGGTGCTCTTCAACGGCGGTGCGCTCGAGCCGGCATCTCTCCGAACACGCCTTCTCGATGTGCTCGATGCCTGGAGTGGTCGGCGCCCGCGCGAACTCGAGGGGGCCGATCTGGCGGGTGCCGTATCAAGGGGGGCGGCGGCCTATGGCCTGGCGCTGCGTGGCCATCTGCCTCGCATTTCGGGTGGGGCGGCCCGGGCCTACTATATAGGCCTTGGCGGTGATCCGGTGCTTGCGGTCTGCGTCGCACCGCGGGGACTGGAAGAAGGGACCAGCATTGAACTCGACGCGCCCGCCCTTGAGATCGTTTCCAACGAGCCTGTGCGTTTCCCCCTCTTTGCGTCGACCACACGCCTCGGCGACCGCGCCGGGGATCTGGTCGAACCGCGACCAGGCGAGATGGCCGCGTTGCCACCCTTGTCCGCGGTCTTGCGCTTCGGGCGCAAACTCGAGAGTCGACGTATTCCGGTTCGGCTCCACGCCGAATCGACCGAGGTTGGAACGCTCGATCTGTCCCTGGTGTCCCGCCTCAGCGAGCACCGTTGGCGCTTGAGTTTTGATTTACGGGCGCGTGAGGGCGAGGTGGTCGCCGAGAGCGAGAGCGACGATGATGGTGCCGCTGCGGCCGGAGGCGGATCACGAGACCGGGCCGAGGCTTTGGCCGATACGGCCAGTCTCGAGGCGGCGAAGACTGCGTTGCGCGGGGTTTTTACTGGCGAGGCCGATCCGGTGGGGCTGGTTCGCGAACTCGAGATGCATCTCGGTGGCGGTCGCGATGGTTGGGGGATCACGACTGTTCGGGCGTTGTTCGATCTGCTTTTCGAGTTCGAATCGAGTCGCTCCCGGATGGCCCTACTGGAAGCGCGCTGGCTCAACCTTGCAGGTTTTTTGTTGCGACCTGGTTATGGCGAGGAACGCGACACTTTCCGCATCGAGCGACTCTGGAAACTTTACGCTACGGGTCTTGCCCATCCCTCAGCGGCACAGGTACGATCGGAATGGTGGGGATTGTGGCGACGGGTTGCCGGTGGACTCGGGCGTGCCGAACAGCAGGTGATGGCCCAGGAACTGCGCCCAACGCTGCTCGGCAAGACGCGGAGCAAGGGCAGGTCGCCGCGCTGGAAAGCCGGGCCACACGAGGCGCGTGAAATGTGGCTGGTCATCGCGGCGTTGGAACGCCTGCCGCAGGCTCTTCGTCAAGAATTTTTTGATTGCCTGACGCCACGCCTGCTCAAGCCGGGACGTGCCTCCGATGCCGAGGTCACGGCCTGGGGCCGCCTGGCGGCTCGGCAACTCGTTGCAGGTCCCGCTGATGTGGTGCTTTCGCCGGCGATCGTCGCGCCCTGGGTCGAGAAGCTGCTCGATATCGATTGGGATCGGCCGGCGGCCTATGCGCTGGCACTTGCCAGCGCGAGTCGGCGGCTGGGCGACGTGGCGATGGATCTGCCTGCCGGTTTGCGCGAGCGCGTGGCGACGCGTCTCGCAGGCGAGGCCGCAGGCCGGGTCCTTGCACGATGGCCGCTCGAGATCGCGCCTTTCGACAGCGCGCTGCGCGCGCTGGTGCTCGCCGAGTCGCTGCCGGTGGGCTTGCACCTCGCCGCCGAGGCTTGATCGAGCTTTCTTCTTGCCGCGGCTTGCCGCGTTGCAATCTTCTTGACGGGGGAGGCAAGGGGATGGGGCTGCGCGAAGCCGAGCTGCTGGCTTGGCTGGACGCATGGCTGCAGCGAAGAAGGATCCCAGACACGAACGAGGACGGCTCTCGGAGGACGCAGCGGTCCGCTACCTCGAGCAGGCAGGTCTTCGGGTGCTTGCGCGAAACGTCCGACTCGCCGGGGCAGAAGTCGATATCGTCGCCGAGGAACTCGGTGCGATCGTCTTCGTCGAAGTGCGCTCGCGCTCGTCGCCGAATTTCGTCCATCCATTCGAGACTATCGGCTGGCGCAAGCAACACCGCATCGCCCGGGTCGCAGCGCTCTGGTTGGCGAGGAATTCCGGACCCCATGCCAGGGCACGTTTTGACGTCGTCGCCGTCGATTGGAACGAGGGACGACCGATTTGCCAGCTGCTGCGAGCCGCGTTCGAGGTCTCTTGGGCCTGAATCGAGCACGGCGTGGTTCAAAGTGCCGCCTGCCAAGGCAGCGTCTGCCTTTTCGCCAACGATGCGGCGTGTTTAGCAGGACCGCCATGCTCGATATCCGAATCTTTCGGGAAGAACCCGAGCGGGTTCGAGAGGGCTTGGCCCGGGTAGGCGCGGATCCCGCTCTGGTCGACGTGGTGCTGCAGCGCGACCTGGCCCGACGCGACACCATCCAGCAACTCGAGGCGGCACGCGCCGAGCGAACCCGACGCTCCAAGGAGATCGGAGCGCTACCGCCCGAGCAACGCAAAGAGGCCGGAGCCGCGGCTCGCACGCTTGGCGACGAGATTCTCATACTCGAGTCCGCAGCGGGGGAGGCGGAAGAGCAGTTCCGCTCCCTCATGCTTGAGATCCCGAACCTGCCGCATCCGGACGTGCCGGTCGGAGCGGATGATTCGGCGAACGTGGTGCTTCGCGAAGAGGGGACCCGCCGGGTCTTTGATTTCGAGCCAAAGGCGCATTGGGATCTGGGGCCGGCGCTCGGCATCCTCGACTTTGAACGTGGTGTCAAGATTTCGGGCTCACGTTTCTATATCTTGCTTGGTGCCGGGGCCCGGCTGCAGCGGGCACTGATTTCCTTCATGCTCGACCTCCATACCCGCGAGCACGGGTACGTCGAGGTTTATCCGCCTGCCATGGTCAAGGAGCATTGTCTGGTCGGCACTGGCAACCTGCCTAAATTTGCAGATCATCTCTACCGCGACATCGAGGAGGATTTCTGGTGGGTGCCCACCGCGGAGGTGCCGGTCACCAATATCTACCGGGACGAGATCCTCGACGGGGCAAAGCTGCCAATCCGCCACGTCGCGTATTCGCCATGCTTTCGGCGCGAAAAGATGTCGGCCGGGCGCGATGTGCGGGGCATCAAGCGTGGGCACCAGTTCGACAAGATTGAATTAGTAAAATTTGTCCGTCCCGAGGATTCCGATGCCGAGCTGGTGGCGCTGCTGGCCAATGCCGAGGAGGTTTGTCGTCGCCTCGATCTGCAATGGCGGGTAGTGCAGATGTGTACCGGTGACCTGAGTTTCGTTGCAGCTATCAAGTATGATCTTGAAATCTGGGCTCCGGGTTGCGGTGAATGGCTTGAAGTGAGTTCATGCTCGAACTTCCGCGATTTTCAGGCCCGCCGTGCCCAGATCCGTTTCCGCCGCGAGCCGGGCGCCAAGCCGGAATTGGTCCATACCCTGAACGGCTCAGGCCTGGCGCTGCCGCGCGTGCTGATTGCGATTCTCGAGAGCTACCAGCAGGCCGACGGTTCAGTTCGTGTTCCCGAGGCGCTGCAGTCCTACGTCGGCACGGATATCATTGGAAGGCCAGAGTGAGCCAGCTGCACCAGATCCGGCGCGGTGAAGTCATATTGGTCGTCGAAGACCATCATCCGCACGTCGACGATCGTCCGTCGGTGCTGCTGGCCCATGCCACAGGTTTCTGCCGGCAGGTCTGGCAACCCGTCATTGATGAACTTCATGGGGTCTGCCGGGTGGTGACGCTCGACCAGCGCGGTCACGGCGATAGCGACAAGCCGCTGTCGGGCTATCGATGGGAAGAGTTCGGTGCCGATCTGGTCGCGGTCGTCGAAGCTCTTGATTTACGGGCCTTGACGGCCGTCGGTCATTCCAAGGGAGGGGCTGCGGTCGCCCGCCTGGCAGGCCTTTGCCCCGAGCGGCTGCGTTCGACGATTCTGCTCGACCCGGTGCTGACTCCCGCGATGAAGGACGTGGCCGAGGGGCGATCGAATTTCCTTGCCGCAGGGGCGCGCCGCCGCCGCATGGTCTGGTCAAGCCGGGCCGAGATGCTCGAGGCCTGGCGGCAACGCGAGCCCTTTTCGACGTGGGATGGCGCGGCTCTGCAAGCTTATGTCGATGGCGGCAGCCGGGTGCTCCCTGATGGCCGGGTCGAACTCAAATGCCCCGGCGAGATCGAGGCGCAGGTCTATGAGGGTGGCGGTAGCTCGGGTAGCCTCGATTGGCTTGACGCGATTCCGGTACCGACGCTACTGGTCGTGGGCGGCAGCAGCCTGGCCTTGCCCCAGGCCCTGGCCGAACACGCGGCAACCCGTTTGCGAGACGGGCGCTTGCTCGTTCTCGAGGGCGTCGGTCATTTCATCCCGATGGAGCGGCCGGCTTTGGTTGCGTCGCTCATTCGCGAGGCGGTCGGCGCGGCGCCAGTTTCGGGCCGCCGGGGTGGGCCGATGGGTGCCGAGCGCGACGGGCTCGGCGCGTGAGGACAATCGTCCTGCTCAAGCAGGTCCCGGAAGCCGGCGAGGTTGCTTTCGATGCCGAGACCAGGCGGGTCTGTCGCGAGGGTGTGGCGCTTCAGCTCAATCCCTTCGACCGTCGCGCGCTGCTCGAAGCCTTGCGCCTGCGCGCCGAGGTCGGAGGGCAGGTCACGGCCCTCAGCATGGGCCCGCCGCAGGCGGAAGCCGTCTTGCGCGAAGCGCTTGGCCTTGGCGTCGACCGTGCTGTGCACCTTTGCGATCCGGGGTTTGCCGGTTCCGACACACTCGCCACCGCAAGGGTGCTGGCCGCGGCATTGGTCCGACTTGAATTCGATCTCATCCTGGCCGGTCGATACAGCATTGATTCAGAAACAGGCCAGGTGCCGCCGGAGTTGGCCGGCTTGCTCGGCGTGCCCTTTCTGCCCGGCGT
>VFKT01000327.1 GCA_009885395.1 Deltaproteobacteria bacterium
CGGCCTCTGCCCGGTACTGCGCCGTAAACGTCCTCCGACCCGCAGACATGACAACTTCCCTTCCCCAGCCCCTGATCATCGGCTGCCTGGTCGATGTCTAACTTTTCTGGGGAACCTCAGTCCCAACCCTACAGCACCAGCTACAGCCCGGGCTGGGAATTTTTGCTCATTCTCTCAGTCGATGTAGCCCAAAGCTTTCAGCTTCTCTCGGGTCAACCGGTCCATCTTTTCCTCCTGGATTTCCTCAAGCTGAACCCGCTCGCGCCAGGAGGAGAGCTCAGCTGGCAGATCGCCCGGGTCGCCGCCCTTTGCCTCGAGATTATCGTGCGCATTGGGGTCGGCGTCGAGGTCATAGATTTCGTGCATCCCAGTGGAGGACCAGACATATTTCCGGTTGCCGCTGCGGGCGCCGAGCAGGTGGCCCGGGTTGGTATGGGGAAACTTCTTGCGTGGCTCGCGCACCAGGTATGTGAAAACCACAGCGTTCTGGTCCTCGGCCTGATCGCCGCGCGCGAGGGTGACCAGACTCGTGCCGTCACCGGCTTCAGCGCCCTCCAGCGCGGCCAGCTCGACCAGCGTCGGGACAATATCATTCAACTCAACAGGACTCTTGACCCGCTGCCCGGCGGGCAGCTTTCCTGGAGCCCGGATGATCAGCGGAACATGGGTCTCCTCCTCGGAAAGCGATTTGAAGTGGTAGGCGAGGCCGTGCTCGCCGAAGAGTTCACCGTGGTCGGAGGTGAGCACGATGATCGTGTCGTCCTCGACGCCCTTCTCCCGCAGATGTTCGAGCAGCCGCCCGATCTGGCTATCAAGGAAAGCAATTTCGGCGTCGTAAAGCGAAACGATATCCCTCCAATCGCGCTCCTTAAGCTTCGGCAGGCGGTCGCGGATGAAGGTGTCGGAGTCGATCGAGTCGCCGTCTTCCGGGTTGTAGCGCACGAAGCCGAGCAGCGGGTCGACGCCGGGCGCGAAGCGCGAGCGAAAGGGCTCGGGCGGATCGTAGGCATCATGCGCGTCCATGAAGTTCATCAGCACGAAGAAAGGCTGCCCCGCGGGACGCTCGTCGATCCAATCAATCGCATGGCTCACGAGGATATTGGAGCGCACCGATTCGCCTTCCAGAAAGGTATGACGGTGCAGCCAACGCAGGATCGTGTCGTCGGGCACGACACCCAGAGCGTGCAGCGCATGCGTCAGGGGTAATTTATCGAAGAGCAGATGGAAGAAGATCATCACCGGGCCATCGACCGTGAAGTCGAGACCTTGCGAGAAGCCCGAGCGGCGGCCGATAGAGTAGTTGCCAAAGAAACCTGCCGTATCGTAGCCGTTCTGTTTGGCGACTTCGGCGAAGGTCTGAAACTCTGCACCAAGAACTTTGCTCTTGCCCGCGGCGTAACGGCCGGTCACCATCTGCCAGTGGCTGGGGATGGTCCATGGCGCCTGCGAGATCGCTTTTTCAAAGACGACGCCACCCGTTCCGAGTTGGTCGAGATGCGGTGAAATTGGCTTCGCATAGCCGTAGGTGCCGAGGTGATCGGCGCGCACGGTATCGGTGACCAGCCAGATGACGTTGGGCTTGCCCGCCCCGTCTGCGATAACCTTGACGGGCGCGTGTTCGCTCTGTTGAACCATGGAGCCGCCAAGCGCAAGACCGCCGAGTGCGATCGCCAGACTTGCGAGACCGCCAAGAAGTGGGCGGGCCCCGGAGATCGAGCCCGCAGCGCGGGCGAACAGGATCCAGAGGGCGAGCGCACCGACAAAAGTCAGAGTTCCCGCCAGCAGCGGACTCGTGGTGGCCTCGGCAGAACCGGCGACAAACATATCGATGTAGAGACCACCGGCCAGCATGAGTCCGAGGCAAAAAGAGGTTGCGATTGCGGAGAGCAGGAAATGCAGCCCCCGTCGTCCGGCAAGATTACGATGGATCAGCCCGAGCAGCCCCAGGCAGAAGAGCGCCAGCAGGCTGTTCACGGCGAGACTCTTCGGCGCCAGAATCCCGGGCAGGTAGCGATCGTTGATCGGCAGACCGATGTAGATCAGCGTCCAACCTGCCCAGATGCCGCCGAGCGTCAAGGCGTCGCCGCGAAGGCCGGGCGCCAGCCGGCGCAGCATCCAGGAACCGAGACCAGAGGCGATGCCGAAACCCAGTCCAAGGACAACATAGACGCCGATGATGAAGCTCCAGATCCGCAAGGGCTGGGTCAGCCCCACCATCTCGTTCACTTTCATCTCGGCGACGCCGTAGAACCCGATTGCGAGCCCGCCGAGCAATGCCCCGCGCAGAATGGTGCCGATGAATCCGAATTGACGATCGGACGTGTTCAAGTTTCGCTCCTCAGTTCCCACAGACCACGGTGATGGCTGTGATGACGCGCTCAATTTCTTCGTCTGTCAGGTTGCAATGGATCGGCAGGGCGATTGTCTGGGCCAGCGATGCTTCGGCGTTGGGGTAGTCGCCCTCTCGATGACCGAAGGCCTCGCGATAGGCGGGTTGCAGATGGCAGGGGGGCCAGTAGGCGGTTCCACTTTTGACGCGAAACTCCTGATCGAGGCGCTGCTTCACCTGATTGCGCTCAAGCGGTGGAGCGAGCCAGAGTGGATATTTATAGTACGCATTGCGGTCACCGGCCGGCAGCGGCAGCGGCCGCACCTGCTCGAGGCGACCGAAGGCCTCGTCGTAGCGGGCGGCGACGCGCATCCGCAGATCGACGATTTCGTCCAACCGTCGAACCTGTGACAAGCCGGCGATGGCCTGAATCTCTGTCATGCGCCAACTCCAGCCGATCCGGTCCTGGATGCCGCGCGTATGGTCCTCGCCATGAAAGCGCAGGCTTACGATGCGCTGCGCCAGGGCTTCGTCGTTGGTAGTGACCATGCCGCCTTCGCCGCCCGCCGAGATGATCTTGGTCGCCAGCATCGAGAAAGCCGCCGCATCGCCGAGCGAACCGGCGCGACGTCCGTTTTGGCTGGAGCCGGCTGCGTGCGCTGCATCTTCAAGCACGAAAAGCCCACGATCGCGACAGGTGGCGATGATCTCGTCCAGATTCGGCGGGATCAGGCCGTTGCCGTGTACCAGCATCAGGCCGGCTGTTTTGCTCGTGATGCGGCGCTGAAGGTCGTCGAGGTCGATCAGCAGGGTGCGTGGGTCGATGTCGACGAAAACCGGACGGCCACCGGCCCAATGCACGCCGTTGGCCGAGGCAAGGAAGGTATTGGTCGGGACCAACACCTCGCGCTCGCGCACGTCAAAAAAGGAGAGGCAGCCGATCAGTGCCGAGAGGCCCGAGTTGACAGTGCGTGCAAACCGAACACCGCAAGCTTCGGCAAAAGCGTTTTCGAAGGCCTCGACCCATTTGCCCTGCATGAGCAGGCCGCTTTCAAATACGGCGCGGACCTCCTTCGTGATCCAGTCGATGTCCTCGGCGGGGAAATAGGGGCGTGCCACCTGGACTGGTGCGAGTTTCGAAACGTCTGTGGTCATGCTTTTGTCTCCCCGCTCTCGTCAAAGCTTTATTTTAACGCCAAGGCCAAGCACCAAATCGCGAATGCCATTTTCAAGCGACTGCGCCGGGTACCAGGGCCAAAGCGTCTGCGCGCGTCCGATCGAGGTCCAACGGTCGGGCCACGTCTTGTCGGCCGGCGCCGGTTCGTCCGTGATCGGGACAGGGCGTCCCAGCTCGATTCGGGCGATCTCCTGGAAAAGTTCGGCGACGCTGCGGACCGACGTGGCGTGGCCAGCCCCGATGTTGACCACCAGAGGAGCCGGATTTGTCGCCGTGCTCGGAGAGGGCCAAGCCGGTGTTTCACCCTCGACGCCGAGAAGATTCGCCACCACGCGACAGACGTCGTCGATGTGCACGAACTCAATCCCCTGCCGGCCGCCACCCTGCGTTTTGATCGGGCCGCCCGACTCAACGGCGCGCAGGAAATGACCCATGACGTCGGTTTTGGTCACCAGGCCTGAGCCGCGCCCAAAGACATTGGTGAGTCGGAGGATGGCTGCGCCGATGCGGCTGGCTTCCCATTCGGCCTCGGCCTTCAAGGTACCGTAAAGATCATCGGGGAGTAGCGGGTCGGTTTCGGCAAGCGGCAACTGCCGCTCGGCAAAGGTCGAATAAACGGCGTAGGTCGAGAGATGGACGAAACGCGTGATGCCCGCGGCCCGGGCCGCGTCGACCAAGATTCGCGTGCCGCGGACGATGGTTCGCAGGGCACCCGGCTTGTCCCGTTGGCAGGCACGTTCGCCGGCGAACGAGGCCGTATGGACGATGGCGTCCACGCCCTGCAAGGCGCGGGCGATCCCGGCGCCATCGTCGAGTTCGCCCTCGACCAGACGGAGCGTCTCAAAGCCGCATGCTTGTAACGCATCGAAAAGTCGACCGTGGCCGTAGCCGCAAACCTCAAGCCCGCGCCGCGCCAAGTCGAGCACGATGGCACTGCCGACGTAGCCGCCCGGACCGGTCACGAGAACCCGACGTACCGCTGTCGGCGGCGGTGCCTTGGTGCTCATGGTTGTGACTCCGGGCTCGATGCCGTGCCGATTGCCGACCGGATCGGAGGCAGGCGCCCGCTCTCCTGCGCTGGGTTCGAACCGATCGGCTGCGGGTCGCGCCTCCCGCCTCCGCTGGTGCCGGTCGGGACGCGGCCTCTCCGCTCGGCCAGGACCTCCTCGAACAAAGCGGCAAGCCGTGCCGCCAGAACGCGGCGATCAAAGCGCGACACCACTTCGGCATGGGCCGTCTGACCGGGCTGCGACTCAGGCGCTGCGGGTTCACGCGCATCAAAGCTCGACACCACTTCGGCATGGGCCGTCTGACCGGGCTGCGCTTCAGGCGCTGCGGGCCCGCGCGCATGCAAGCTCGACACGGCCTCGGCATCGTTCGTGCTTGTCGCGCTCTGCTCGGTGAAGGCCCGAATTAAACTCTGCTTGATACCCTCTTTGTCGGCGGGCGCATGCACCAGCC
>VFKT01000311.1 GCA_009885395.1 Deltaproteobacteria bacterium
ACCGGCCGGGGTGCCGATCGCGCCACGTCTCTTCATCCTCGACGTGATGGGTTTGAAGATCAAGAATAAATTCGTTGCCCGACAAAAGCCCACCGGCCTCGTCGCAATCAATCGACTCTGGTGGCGGCACATCGTAACCACCGTCCGAACCGCCGCAGCCCGAGGCCATGTTGATGGCCCAGAGCGACGCCGTCATGCCGGCTGCACTCGCCAGGAACTCGCGGCGGTCAACGCCGAGGCGACGGGCCTGCTCCACCGAAACGCGCAGGATCCGCTCGCGCAGCCGCGCCTCGTGCGCGGTCTGCTGATGAAAGAATTCGCCGTTGGATTTGTTGCCGAGGAGGATGGGCGGTTCAAAGGGAAATTCTGGATCCGTCTTCCGCCGACGGGAGAGCCAGGGAAATCGCCGCGAGGGGTTTGCCATACCGACCATCTTTCTCGGTCCAGCGGGCAAGTTCAAGCCCGCAGAACGGATCCGGTCGACAGATGCGGCCAAACGGGCGTCTCGGCGACTCTGCTGCCTTCAGGCCCATGCGGCCCCCGGCGCTGCGGCAACCGCGCTCAAGCGTTCACGCCGGCTCCGGACCACGTCGACCACAGCCACGAGAGCCACCAATGCCACAGGCAAGAGCCCGGCGAACGCCACTCCCCCCATAGGAAACGCCAGTACCACCTCGGGAAACAGACCCGGGGCTGGGATGAAGCTCAGATTCGTACCCACTCCAAAAACAATCGCATTCATGATTGCACCTCCATGCCGCGAACAATGCATGCGCGGTGCCAAGCCATGCCCGGGCGGGGCATGGCGGGAAACCTTTGTAAATCCGGGCCCGGCCGAACACGAGCGTGGACGAGCACGGCTTCAGCGGCCTGGCTGCGCTGCGATTCGCCCTCTGCCTGCACAACGCAGAGGGCAGCCGCGCCCGCTCGAGTCGCGCGAACTGTCCGCCAGAGTGTGCGGGCTCGCGCCCCTCGGACCTCGTTTCGGCTTGAGGATTGGCGATCTTGCAGAGATTTTTTCTCCCTGCCCCCGATCTCGAACGCTTGTTCGACTGGCAGGGCTCTTGCGAACCTGTAACGCTTCAATGGCATCGAAGGAAAGGCGTGGCCGATGACAGGGCCCTCAACAGCGGATTGGCTCAGTGCCGGAATCCACCTGATCCCCACCCTGGTGTGGGGGGTTTTATGCGAGCGGACCTTCTGGCTTCGCCGCCCGGGTCAGGCACGCACGCGGCTCTACCTTCTGCTGCCGATCTTTTCCGGCGCGCTCGCCCTGCATTATCTCGACAGCGCACTGGCGGCCTTGCTGCCGATGGGCGTCGACGGCCTGCCTTCGCCAGCGCTGCGCGAAGTTTTTGCGTTCCGCGACGTGACTCTGCTGGTGGCGGTCACCACGGGCCGTCATATGTTGCGCTATTTCACGTTGCGCGAAGATCCGCCGTCGCGCCGCTGGCTCGCTCTTACCTATGGTTCGGCCGCTCTGCTTGGCGTGGCGGCCTTCGTCGTCCCCATCGCCTATTGGTTCCCGTTCCAGGTCACCTACGATATTTATGTGTTTGTCAGCCTGCTCCTTATTCTTCTTTACGCCGCGCGCGCCACCCGCCACGGGGGTTGGGGCTTGGCCGGGCTTTCGACCATCCGCACTCTCGATATTGTGCTTTTCTCGGCTGGGCTGCTCGCGGTGACGCTTTTCCTGCACCACCAGATTCTCACGGGACGCGTTCTCTGGCAGATGACGCCAGCCTTCGCGGCGGCCAACGCGCTGCTTGGGCTGGTGATCGCGGTGCCAATCGCCGTGCGCCTGCTGGGCGAGTTCCTGCGCAGCCTGGTCGTGATCGGCTTCACCGCCATCGCGGCCTTGGCCGTCTTCCTCGGCGGCAACGCACTCGTCGATAACGCGCCCGCCGATATGCAAGCGGCCGGACGCCTCGTCATCGTGCTGCTCCTGCTGCCGATCGTCGGGCCGGGCCGCACCTGGCTCAACCGCACATTGGGCCGACTCGGCCTTTGGCGCGGCCGCTCCCTGGAAACGCGTTTTCATGAAGTGTTGCCCACGCTCTCGCCGGAACTGGGCGCCGAGGAATGTTGTCGTCGGGCCTTGGTCACCTTCACCCGCGCCACCCAACTCTCGGGCGCCGCGACCTTGCTTGACGATGGCCCCGATGTCGTGCACGGCTCGATCGACATCGCCACCATTCGCGCCAGCTGGCCTTGTCAAGCGCAGGCCGCGCAGATGTTCGGCAGCGGCGTTGGCTATCTCGAGATGCGCGAATTGCCGGAAGAGATTCGCGACCCCTTGCTTGCCGCCGGGGTGATCGGCGTTTTCCCGCTACTCAGCCCGCGTCGGCGCCACGGTTGGCTTTTTCTCCGTGCCGGGCCGCTCGGAGCGGTCGTGACCGACGAGGATGCCCGTGCCATCACGGCCTTCAGCGATCAGCTTGCCCTGGTACTCGATGGCGCCGACCTGCTCGGGCGCGTGCTGCGGGCCGAACGCTCGCTGGCGCAAGCCGAGAAGCTCTCGGCCATCGGCGAGTTGGCGGCCCGCATGGCGCATGAAATCCGCAATCCGATCACCGGGGCCCGCAGTCTGGCCCAATTGATCGCGCGCGATCCCGCGTCGCCACAGAACGCCGAGCACGTCGCCATCATTCTCGATGAACTCGGTCGGGTAGAGAATCAGATTTTGGCTTTGCTCCGCTTTGCCAGCCGCGACGATCTGCACGTCGACGAAATCGATTTCGGCGCGCTCGTCCGCCAGACTGCCGAAGAGTTCAGCCCTTCGTGCCAGCAGCGGGGCATCCATCTCGACGTCAAGGCTCCAGAAGGCCTTCGCGCCAAAGCCGATCCCGAAAAACTCCGCGGCGTGGTCCGCGATCTGCTCGAGAACGCCGCCGATGCAGTCTGCAGCTGCACGGCGTCACATCGACATATTCAGCTCGAAGTCTGTGAGACGGACGGCTGCGTCTGTCTCGAGGTGAAGGACTCGGGCCCCGGTCTGCCCGAAGGCGGCACGACCCGAGTCTTTGACCCCTTCTTCTCAGGCAAAACCAGGGGAGCCGGACTTGGCCTGGCAATCGTCAAGCGCGTGATCGAAGCCCATGGTGGCCGGGTGGAGGCGCGAAATGGATTTGGGGGCGGAGCCGAGTTCCGGATCGAACTCCCCGCAGCCGGAGACCGGGACACGGCGGCATGAAGGGTCCCGCGCCGATCCATATCGCGATCGCCACGCTCGATTTCATAGTTATGACGCTCTGGGGCGTGATGGCCCTGCAGCACGGCCGCGCCCTCCTCACCGGCCGGGAACGTGGTCCAATTTCGCGCTTGCGTCCGCCGCTGGGAATCGCCCTGGTCCTCATTTACCTGACGGCCGGGCTTCTTGCGCTCTCGCCCGAGGGTATCCACGAGCGCACAGCCGGGGTCTCGCTGGCACTCCTCGCGCTGAACGATATCGGAGGTTTCGCCGGGGTCTCGATTTTTCGCCATCTCACCTGGTACTTCGGTCCGAATGCCGGAGCGCCGAGCCGGTTCTGGCTTGGTCTCAATTATGGACCCGCCGTCGGCTTGTCGGTGTTCGCGCTCCTTGCCGGCGGCCTCGGTGCCACCGCCTCGAGTGGGATCCTGCTCTGGGATGTCCTCACCTGGGGCTATCTGGCTGCGATGTTCAGCTTGATTCTAGCACGTCTTTTTCGCGTGACCCGGGCGCGCTGGTGGCGGGCCGGGGCGCTCGGTTCTTTCACCGGGCCTGATCTGACGGTGATTGGCCTTGGCGTGCTGATCCTGATCGCCGTGGTCTTCCTCGCGTTCGGAGAAAGCGTCGCCCACGATCTCTGGTTGCAGGGGCTGATGGGTGTTTTCGGTGGCCTGATCGCCTTGCCGCTCGCCGTCCGTGATCTCGGCACGGTGCTGCGCGACACCCTGCTGGCGCTGATCTCGATCGCGCTCGGCGCAGCCCTGGCGGCGCTCGATTGGTGGCTCATCATCCGTTTCGCTGCGGCCCCAGAACGCACCCCGCTCTTCGTTTTCCTGCTCGCCGCAAGCTTTCTTTTCGTGGCAGGGCCGGTCCGCGAACAGCTTGAAAAGACCCTGGACAAGCTGCTTTTCAGAAGGAGCTGGGACCGCCAGGACCGCCTGCTTTCGGCGCTCAGTCAGTTTTCGCCAGAGTTGGGCCGGGAGGAGACCTGCCAGGACGCGCTGAAAAGTCTGATCCGGATCATGAGCCTCGACGGCGCTGCCTTCCTGCCGCGCGACGAGCACGCGATCGAAGCGGGCAAGCTGGATGTGTCCAAACTCGCCGCCGCCTGGCCGCGCGGTGAGGCCGCCGATTCGCTGCTCGATCGCCCGCTGGTCGGCGGCGAGGTCGGCCAGCTGCCCACCGAGCTGCGCTCATTGCGGGCCGACGCCGGGATCGTCGCCGTCTTTCGCGTGCAGGGCCGGATTGGGCTGCGCGGACACCTGCTGCTCAGCCACCGCGATCGGGTGGGGGCCAGCCTGCGCGAGCACGACATCCAGGCCATCGAAGCCTTCGGCCATCAACTCGGCCTGCTGCTCGACGGCATCGATCTGCTCGAGCGGGCGGTGGCAGTCGAGCGCAGTCTTGGTCACGCCGAGAAACTGGCAACGGTCGGCGAACTGGCCGCCCGGATCGCGCATGAGATACGCAACCCGGTCACGGCAGCGCGCAGCCTGGCGCAACAATTGGTGCGCGAGCCCGACGCGCCCTTCCGCGAGGAACTGCAGATCATCCTCGACGAGCTTGAGCGCGTCGAGCGTCAAATAAAATCCCTGCTGCGCTTCGCTCGTAACGACGAACTCGAACGAAGTCCGGTCGACCTCGGCGAGCTTCTGCGCACCACCGTCCGCCAGGTCCAACCCCGCCTTGGCCCGCTTGGCATCGAAGTCTGTCTTGAGACTGCACCTGGGGTGATCGCCAACGTCGACCGCGAAAAATTGCGCGGCGTGCTGGTCAATCTGCTCGAGAACGCACGCGATGCCCTCGCCACCAGCACCGGTGAACGGCATCTTGGGCTGGCCGTGACCCGACTCGACCATTCGGCGCGCATCCGGGTGACGGATTCGGGCCCCGGCGTGTCCGAGGAGGACCTCGCCCAGATCTTTGAGCCCTTCGTCTCCAGCAAGGCGCACGGCACGGGCCTTGGGCTCGCCATCGCGCGCCGTACCGTCGAAGCCCATGGCGGCTGGATTCAGGCATCGCCGGCTCTGGAAGGCGGCCTATGCTTCGAGATCGACCTGCCGCTCGAAATCGGACAGGAAGGGTCGGCATGAAGGCATCCATTCTCGTCGTCGATGACGAGCGCGCAATCTGCGTCGCGATCAAGCGATTGTTGGAGGGACGCGGCTGGCAAGTCGAGACGGCGGGATCGGCCGAGGATGCAATCGAAGCTCTCGGTCGTTCGATCTTTCATCTGGTCGTGACCGATTTGAGCATGCCCGGGCTCTCGGGCCTCGGCCTTTTGCGTTGGATTCGCAAGCATGCTGTTGGCACCGAAGCCATCATGATCACGGCGCAAGGCTCGGAGAAAACCGCCGTCGAGGCGATGAAACTCGGAGCGGCTGATTACATCCCCAAGCCCTTCGATAACGACGAACTCGAGCTCAAGGTCGAGCGTATCCTCGAGACGGTCGCCGAGCGCCGCGAGAGTCAACTTCTGCGCGAGCAGATCAACCAGAATTTTCGCTTCGACAATCTGATCGGAAAAAGCCCGGCGATGCAGCGGGTCTTCGATGTGATCCGTAAGGTGGCTGATAGCGATTTGACGGTGCTGGTGCGGGGGCCCAGCGGGACCGGCAAGGAGTTGGTCGCCAACGCGATCCACTACAACAGCCCGCGTCGTTCGAAACCGCTGATCAAGGTGAATTGTGCGGCCTTCTCGAAGGAGCTGGTCGAAAGCGAACTCTTCGGCCACGAGAAGGGGGCCTTCACCGGCGCGGTCACGACGCGCGAAGGCAAGTTCGAGATCGCCGACGGGGGGACACTTTTCCTCGACGAGATCGGCGACATGGCACACGAGACGCAGGCCAAAATCCTGCGCGCCTTGCAGGAGCGCGAAATCCAGCGCGTCGGTGGCAACCGCACGATCAAGGTCGATGTCCGCATCATCGCCGCGACCAACCAAAATCTTGAGACCCGGGTGGCCGAGGGTGCTTTCCGAGAAGATCTTTTTTATCGCTTGAACGTCGTGCCCATCGTCCTGCCGGCGGTCCGGGAACGCGACGGCGATCTGCCGATCCTGATCGAACATTTTCTCGACAAGGCGAGTCGCCGCCTCGGACGCGCGAGGAAAACGCTTTCGCCGGCAGCCCTGCGAGCACTGCTGGCACACGACTGGCCGGGCAATGTGCGAGAACTCGAGCACGCGATCGAACAGGCCGTTGTGCTTTCCTCCGGCGAGAGCCTCGAGGTGGAGGATCTGCCGACAACGCTGACGGCGCTCGCCCAGGACGCGGGCGCGGGGATGGGTGCGAATTCAGGGTCGATCGGGCGCGCGGGGGAAACCCCGCCTTCGGGCAGCGCGTCCCCTTCGGGAGGAGAGAGCCGGGACACCCTCGACAGCGCGAACTTCCGCGATGCCAAGCAGCGTGCGGTCGAGGATTTCGAGCGCCGCTTCATCGAGCAGGCGCTTGCCCGCTCGGGCGGCAATATTTCGCGGGCCGCCGAGGAGATGGGCATGTATCGCCAGCATCTGCAGACCAAACTCGCCGAGTTGGGGATCGACGCCCAGGCCTTTCGGCGGTAAGAGAACGCGTTGTGATCTTCGGCCCTACTCAGGTCGAGGCCCGGAACTGCCGATACTTGAGTGGAGCCGGTCTTCGTTCGGGCGATCCACCCCGGGCCGTCTCCGATGGGGTGGGAAACAACGCAGCTCCGGGCACGGCAGATAACCATGCGAAGCATCCTCTACGGCATCTTCTTTGGCGCGGCCGCGACCTATCTCTACGTGACGCAATCGCCGCTGATTGATTCCACCACGGCGGCGCTCATGACCTGGCGCGATGGCGCGCGCCAATCTGTCTACGGCTACAGCGGCCCGCGTCGCTGAGGCCACGGAGCCGGCTAGCGGCGCGCCGCATCGTCGTTTCGAGGCGCGAAAGTTTCCCCGTCTGGAGGCGAGGCTCGGCCCTTTCTTCTCTCGCCTCGCGGGCGCTAGGACCAGGGCATGCCGCCACTTCCCATCGAAGGACGTTCCGCCGACTGGATTCGCGACCGACTTGACGCTCTCTCCAGGGAGGACGTCGACTGGCGCTCCGGCCGCGCTTTCAGCCTGGCCTACTCGGCCGGCCCCGAGGTGCAAGCGCTCACCGACGAGGTGCTGACCCGCTTCCAATCTTCGAACGCGCTCAACGTCGCAGCATTCCCGAGCCTGCGAGTGATGCAGGCCGAGATCGTCGACATGGTCAGCTCGTTGCTGCATTTGCCGGAAAGCGGGGGCGGTTTTGTCACCAGCGGTGGCACCGAGAGCATTCTCTGCGCGGTCAAGGCGGCACGGAACCTGGCGCGCGCCCGCGGCCTGATGGCCCCCGAAATGGTGTTACCCACCTCGGCGCATGCGGCGTTTGAAAAGGCTGCCGCCGATTACGATGTGCGATCGGTGCGCGTGCCGGTCGGCGCAGACTGGCGCGCTGATCCCGCGGCGATGCTTGCCGCGATCAACCCGCGAACCGCGCTCCTCGTTGCTTCGGCCCCCTCGTACCCGCAAGGCGTGGTCGATCCCATCGGGGAAATCGCCGCCCTCGCCGCCGCCCATGAAATCCCCTTGCACGTCGATGCCTGCATGGGTGGCATGACCTTGCCAATGCTGGAGCGTCTCGGCCGAGCGGTGCCGGCTTTCGATTTTCGCCTGCCCGGAGTGACTTCAATCTCGGTCGACCTCCATAAATACGGCTACACGGCGAAGGGCGCCTCGGTCGTCCTCTATCGCGACCGCGCGCTGCGTCGGCATCAGACCTTCGTCACCGAAAACTGGCTTGGCGGGGCTTACGGCAGCGCCTCCATCCTCGGCACGCGCTCGGGCGGACCAATCGCCGCGGCCTGGGCGGTGCTGCAGCATCTCGGGCTGGAAGGTTATTTACGTTTGACCGCTGCCGCCCGATTGGCGACCGAAGAGCTGGTACTCGGCCTGCGTGCCCTGCCTGAAATTCGGATTCTTGCCGAACCCGATGCAACGCTCGTCGCGTTCGCCTGCGATGGTGCGGGCCCAAAAGCTGCGCTCGATGCCTGGGCTGTTGGCGATGCCCTATGGCGGCGCGGTTGGGTGGTCGATCAGCAGAAGCCACCGCCGTCGCTGCATTGCACTGTGAACGCGGTTCACCACGACAAGGTTTCGATTTTTCTTGAGGCGTTGCGCGCCGCGCTCGGCGAGGTGCGGGCGAGCGGCTCGTCGGGGCCAGGGCGGGACTACTCGACTGTGGAGTAAAGGGACGCGCTTCGTTTTTCGTCGACTGTCGTGCTCCCGGCTTCCTCGCCGGCGGCGCATCTCCGCCAGGCCTAAAGATCAGAACTCAGCCTTCGCCGCGCAAACGGGCGCGCAATTCGGTCCGGCGGATCTTGCCGCTGATCGTCTTGGGCAACTCGGTCACGAACTCGATCCGGCGCGGGTATTTATAGGGTGCGGTTATTGTTTTGACGTGGGCTCGCAACTCGTCGGCGAGAGCGTCGGAGGCTTCAAGACCAGGACACAGCACGATGAAGGCCGTCACCAGCTCGCCGCGTTCGGCGTCGGGCGCACCCACCACGCCGGATTCGAGCACGGCAGGATGTTCCAGCAGGGCGCTCTCCACCTCGAAAGGGCCGATTCGGTACCCGGCCGAAAGGATCACGTCGTCGGCGCGCCCGACGAACCAGAAATAGCCGTCTTCGTCGCGCTGGGCCCGATCGCCCGTGAAGTAGATGCCGTCGCGGAACACTTCGGCGGTCTCCCCCGGGCTCTTCCAGTACTCGAGCAGCAGCGATGGCGGTCTGCCGCGC
>VFKT01000260.1 GCA_009885395.1 Deltaproteobacteria bacterium
CACAGCGGGGTTCCGCCGCAGCACAGCGGGGTTCCGCCGCAGCACAGCGGGGTTCCGCCGCAGCACAGCGGAGTTCCGCCGCAGCACAGCGGGGTTCCGCCGCAGCACAGCGGGCCTGCTTCGCGACGAAACACCGGCACTCTATGAAAAATCTGGTCTGGCTCGATGGTCGCATCCTGCCCCGGCATCGGGCTCTCATCCCGATCGACGACCGCGGCCTGCTTTTCGGCGACGCCGCCTTCGAAGCTCTTCGGGTCTACGACGGCATACTTTTCGCCTGGCCGGCGCATCGCCGACGCCTGCTCCGCACGCTGCGGCTCTTGCACTTTCCGCGACTCTCCTGGGACCTGGATAGCGCCCTCAAAGATCTCATCTCGGCGGCCGGCATCCGCGATGCAAAACTGCGGCTCACCATCACGCGGGGTTCGGGAGAAAACCTCGCTGCCCGACCCGACGCTGTGCCGCGCGTGCTGCTGGTGCCGCAACCGATCCCGCCAGAGTTGGCTAGCCTGCGCCAGAGCGGCGTCAAGGCTATTCTCCTGCCCTTCGGACACGGCGAGCGCGGTCTGGTGGCCGGGCTCAAGACCACCGATTATCTGACGGCGGTGCAGGGGCGCACCCTGGCACAGCGGGCAAATGCCTTTGAGGGGATCTACGTCGAAGCCGATGGCAGCATCAGCGAGGGCACGACCAGCAATGTTTTTGCCTGCAGCGGCAAACGGCTATTGACGCCACCACTGGCGGCCGGCTGCCTGCCCGGCGTCACCCGGGCGCTGGTCCTTCAAGAGGCCAAGCGCGCCGGTCTCGCGGTAGAGGAGCGCCCGCTGCGCGCCGCAACGCTGGCGAGTTGTGATGAAATCTTTCTGACCGGCACCGTGATCGAGATCCTGCCCGTAACCCGGCTCGGGCGGGAAAAGGTCGGCGACGGCCGCCCCGGTAAGGTGACGCAGCAGCTTGCCGCCCGCTACACCCGACGGCGTCTCGCAGAGACGGCACGAGACAAGCGGCAAGGCTGAGCCAGCCCGGGCAAAACACTTCGAAGACAGATTCTAGTTTCTTTTTCTTTGGCGGCCTTTTTCTTCAATGGCGGGACCCTCCCTTGCTCCCACCAGCGAGCGGCTCTGACTTCTCCGTGATCGACGGCATGTTTCTTCGGTACCAGGTGCCGCAATTCGTCGACAAAACCGATATTGTGCGTTCGCCGTCATTGGCGGCGGGTCTCTCCCATGCCGCCCGCAATCGATACTCTTGCCTACGCCCGTCACCTGCGCGATGCTGGTTTCAGCGAGAAGCAGGCCGATGGCCACGCCTACGCACTCGCTGCTGGCATGACCGCCGCGCTCGCCACCAAACAGGATCTCCGCGAACTCGCGACCGGGATGGAGATGCGTTTCGCTCGGGTCGATGCTCGTTTTGAAAACCTGAAACAGCACGTCGACCTTCGCCTACTCGAGATGGAGAAGCGGATCGAAATCCGTTTCTCCGAGCCAAACGCCCGCTTCGACGGCCGGCTCTCCGACCTCGAAAAACGCATGACCTTCCGCCTGGGCGGGATGATGGTGGCGGCCATCGCAGCGTTTTCTGCGCGCGTCAAGCTGCTCTAGCGCAGCCCCTTGATTTCGGACATGGGCCGCCAGCGCGATTCGGCGTCGCACCGTCCGAATTCGCGGGTTGCCCGGCTTCGGCTGCTTAAAAGGCCGCCAGCAGATAAGGCAAAGCGGCCATCCCGGCTCCGACAAGCACACTCATCGTGGCGAGCGCCGCCTCCTGGGCCTGCTGGCCGAAGGGTCTGTCGTCGATCTCGCCGCTTCCCTTTTCGTCGCTGTCTCCACCGAAGGCGTCGTCCGCCTCGAACCAGGTGGCATCGCCATGGCTCCGCAGCAGTTCGGCCTCGGGGTTCTGCGATCCGTCCTCAGAGAGCCAACCCACACTCGGGGCCGGTTCGCGGAGAAAATCATCGAGTGAATCACCTGCCGCGGGTCCATCTTCAAAAAAGGGGTCGTCGAAGGGATCGTCCTCGAAACGCTCGCCACGGGGATTATTGCCTTCGAGGCCGTCAAGAAAGGCATCGCGATCTTCATCCCGGCTAGACGCACAAGCGGCAAGCCAGGCCGTGAGAAGGCAGAGCGATACCGCCACTTTCCTTGAATGACGGGAGGACTGGAGTTTCATCGGGAACCTCGCTGCAGCCACTCGGCTTGGTCTTCTACTTCCTCGACGGGCTGTGGCAGCGCACGCCTCATCAGGAACCTGCCTTCGCACGGCGCGGCGGCCGCGCTGCCTTGGCGGTGCGGTCGCGCACCTCTTTCGATGCCGCAGAGGAACGCAACAAGGGCCGCAAATGTTGCCCGGTATAGGAGGCGGCGCAGGCGGCGATGTCTTCGGGTGTGCCGGTGGCCACCAGCGCACCACCCGCTGCGCCGCCTTCCGGGCCCAGGTCGATGAGGAAATCAGCGGTCTTTACGACATCGAGGTTGTGCTCGATCACCACCACCGTATTGCCTCCATCGACCAGCCGGTGCAAGACCTCGAGGAGCTTGCGGACATCCTCGAAATGCATCCCTGTCGTCGGCTCGTCAAG
>VFKT01000212.1 GCA_009885395.1 Deltaproteobacteria bacterium
GAATTTGGCGCCCCGACGGGATGCATTTCCCTCGGGCGCCGTAAGCATTTGGAACACTGCGAGAAAGAGAAGCGTCCCCGACGGGATTTGAACCCGTGTCACCAACGTGAAAGGCTGGTGTCCTTGGCCAGGCTAGACGACAGGGACTCGGCTCGGTGGGCTACCGGGTGCGAGCCCGCGCCGCAAGACGCTGCGGCTCGCACCTGAAGCGGCCTACTTTCCCTTCCGCAGCAGGCGGTCGGTCTCGAAAATCTCGTCGGGGATCTGGATATGGTACTGCGAGGCGGCCACCGGCATTCCGGTCACGGTCGCGCGGTCCTGCTTGAAGTTGAGCGCTGTGGCCGTGTTACCGCCGGCCCCCACCCGCAGATGGTAGGTGCGGCCACTGGCATCCTTCACCGTGGTCGCGGGCATCGCCGGCGGCGCCCAGTTGACCAGGGCGTTGCCCTTCCAATCGTATTTATTCTTCCAATAGCCGCGGAATGTGCTCTTGTCAAGATACATGATCTGCTTGCCGAAGACGTAATACGGGTTCTTCGGCGTGACCTCGACGACCCAGACCGGACGCGGCACGAGGGCGGTTTCTAGCGGGGCCCAGGCGACCAGCCCCTCGCCCTTCTTCCAACCCTCCTCTTGCGAGGCGATCAGCTTGTAGGCCGGCGCGTCCAGCTGAAAGCCCGTTTCCGAGTCTTCGACCATGTCGGAGATTTCTCCGCCTTCCTCCAATGCCCGAACCGGCGAACCCTTCTCGAGAGCAGGCTTGTCGAAATGCGCCAGAATCACGGCGTCACCGACAAGTTTAAAGGTGAAGTCCTCAGGCTTGCCGTCAAAATACGGCCCATCGTCCTGCGAAATATCCGAACCCAGCAGACCGTCGGAGCGATTCGCCGGGTTGATCGGCCGCACCCGACGAAGTGCCGGCACGTAGGTCCACGATTGATCGGTCTGATCGCCTTCCCGGTAGCGCCAGTTCAACGACACGATGCCGTTGACATCGGCTGGTTCGTTCACCACGCCGATGGTGCGGGCGAGAATCTTCAGCGGATTTTCACCGATCTTCTCCTGCAACTGCGGCTGCTGTCCATCGTAATACTTGAAATGCACATCGGTCGCGATGCGCCGCAGCAACCCGTCGCGCGAAATCCAATTGACCGGCGAATTGGTATGAAAGGAACCTTCCCAGAACAACGTGTAGACAAAGTTCCACAGGGCCTTGGCCCCCGCCTTGGGGTCGTTCGGGTCGATGTCCGGGAAGGGATCCCCGGTGATGACGTCGGGCCGTTTGCCGGTCGCCTTGTCGACGACCGTGCCATTCTCGTCAACATCAAATTTGCCGGCATTCTTTCGCGATGCGGCGACAAGATCGGGGTCGACCAGCCAGGCGTCGCCCTCCTTCTTGATAATTTCGTTACGGTAATCGTCCCGCTTGTAGAACTCGAGGACTTCGTCGGGCAGATGCCCCTTGGCAATCTCCCAGTTCTCTTTGCCGAGGACTGTACCCGAAGGCACTTCATCGAGGCTGGTCACCGGCGCCGCCGCCAGGCAATTGCCCGCCAGCGACAGACCAAACAGCGCTCCACCCAGAACCACGGTCTTCATCATGTCCACTGAAATACTCCTTTGATATTGGTTTCAGTACGAGAGCGAGCCCGGCTCATCGCCGAACCCGCCCCCAAGATCGCATGGATCGCCGCCCTCAGTTCAACTGGAAGGTGGCACGGACGAAGACTTCGTCCCGATCCCGCTGCAGGCCCACGCCCAGCGTATAGCCGTTGTCGAGCGAGCCGAAGGTATGGGTATTCACATACTTGATATCGAGCAGGATATTGTCAGTCAAACGATACACCACGCTCGGCGTGAACAGGATCGCACCGCGGGCGGTGGCAATGGTCGTCAGCTGCGGCGTCAAGGTTCCGTGCATCAGGTCGGTCCGCAGCGTGACCTGACCGAAGCCATCAAGCTTGTTCATGTTGACGAAATCGCAAGGCAGATGCTCGCCCGTAACGGGATCGACATAATTTTTATTATCACATTGTGGCCCGCTGTAGAACCCGGCCGGCGCGCCACCCTTCTGCTGCCGCTCGATCGCCGAGGGCTTCTGGATGCCATTGGCGCGAAAATCCTTGTGGCTCGTTTCGTCCGTATTGAGGAACCAGACGATCGAGGAGACCAGCAGAAAGCTCGAGGTCGGGTTGAGCGCCGGAATGAAGAAGTTCCGATCCAGCCCAAATTCGCCGCGCAGGATATTGGTCCGCTCGTAGGACCCGGGCTTGCTGAAGCCGCTCGCGACCGATTGCCCGATGTTCTTGTAGGCCAGGAAGCCGGGCTCGCCGTTGAAAAGTTCGACCTCGGTGCGAATGATCGAGTTCAGCTTCTCGCTGTAGAAGCTGCCGGCGACCCCGATCACATTGGTGAGCTTGTTCTCTAGCGCGGTGGTGACCAGACCACTCTCTTGCGTGATGCCCTGCATCACCGGCACCGGGGCGATCGGGAAGGTGGTGTAGAACCAGCCGGCCAGATTGTAGTCGCGCGCCACAACAGCCTGGAGCTTGGTGCCCCAGCGCGAATTGGCGGTCGAAGGCTCGGGCAGGTGCTGGAAGATCTGCAGCTTGGGACCCGTTCCAGCGGGCGCGTTGGGCCCCGCATTGGCCGGCGGCGGCAGCGAGAAGGGGCTGCCACTCTGCACCACCAGCGGACCGATGGTCGTATCCAGCCAGCCCGGCACCCAATAGGCCTCGAAAAAGGCGCTTGAAAAAGGCCCCCAGGTGGAAAAGAGTTCGTAGGTGCCGCGGATGGTCCACAAGGGAATGCGGGCTTCATCCAGATCCATGAAGACACCAGGCTGGATGTTGGTATCGAAGGGATTGTTGGCGTCAAGCAGGCCGATCGTATCGGCCTCGCCCCACGAGATCGCCTGTCGGCCGATCCGCAACCACGCGGGTCCTTTGGCCATATCGACGTAGGCCTCGTTGAAACGGGTGCTGGCTCCGTAGATGTCGCGCGGATTCCGTTTCTCCGCGTTCTGGTTCATGGCCTCCGAGATCCGATAGCCCTTGGTGTTCAACTGCAGCTCTTCGCGCCGGATCTGCGCAATCGTCTGAGCCCAACCCTTGGGGCCATAATCGTAAATGCCGTCATAGAAGCCCCAGACCGTGACCCGACCATCGAGTTCGTCCAGCCATTTGCGCGCCGGGGTCTTGCGCAGAAGCCGCTTGAAGTTGACCTCGAATTCCGGCGCGTAGAAGTACCGATTCTGGATCATGTTGCCGGTGACACGTCGTGGCGTGCCGGCGGGATCGATTGCCGTACCGTTGCTGTATTCCTGCGAATCCTCGGTGGCCATGGTGTACTGCGCGTAGACCTTGCCACGGACGTTGAAGGCGTCCTCGGGCCCGAATTCGAAGGCCCTTGCTGTAGCTGACGTCAAGGCAATCAAGAGCAGAGCTGCGCCAATTGACCACTGACGACGCGTCATTTTGATGAAGACAAAATCCACGTTCACACCCCCCTCGCGACCGCAACCGCGGTCAGCCCGGCAAACCTATGAAGAAGCGGCCGCCCCTGTCAACGCGGCAGCGCGTCGAAGAGGCGAAGAGCGCCGCACGGAGGCCCCGCCGAGGGCCTCGCGCCTCGGCGGGGCCATCGCCTTGAGGACGGCGCCCGCATCGGTTAACCGAATCTGCATGGCGCAGGAGGAACAGGCCCTAATCCGCGAACTCGTTCGCACGATCGACAAGCGTTGCCACTGGGAGACCAAACCCAACGACAGAGGCGGCCTCGACCTCACGTTGCAGTTCCCTTTCGGCAAGGCCACCACCAGCCTGCGCGCCGAGGATCTCGTTGCCGCAGCCGAGAGCAGCCAGTCCTTCTACCGCCTGCGCGAGCGCATCAAAAAGGCCCGCAAAAGCCTGCGCGACGCCGGCAAGCCCTATATGCCGTGGCAGCTTCCGAAGATCGAACCTCTCGCCGGACCAAGCCCCCGCGGCGGCGGTGGCGGCGGCGGTTGGTCTCCCGGCCCGCGCCGATGAATTGACACCCGAGCGACCGATCGCTACCCACTCCCCCGCGGGGTGGAGCAGCCCGGTAGCTCGTCGGGCTCATAACCCGAAGGTCGCAGGTTCAAATCCTGCCCCCGCAACTCTGAAACCCACGCCTGATTCTGTCGCGTGGCCTCTCGGTCTTGATTGCCGCCCTTGCCCAACCGGGCGACGGGCGGCACGCAGACTCGATTTGGCGTAGCCGGTATTGTCGTGGACTTCTCCGTCGTCCCGAACGGTGGTGCTCTGGTGGAAGGCTGCTTGCCCGACATCGCCGTGGACCTTTCAATCGTCCAGGTGAACTTCCACAGCCTGACCGCCTTGCAGCAATCGATGGCTACGGTTCGCCAGGCTCTCGGCGCGGCACCGGCCGGTCTCTGCATCGAGTTCGTGGTCGTCGACAACGAGAGTGGCCACCCAACCGAGGTTCTTGCCGACCAGCCCGACGTTCGGGTCGTCGCCAACCCTGGCAATCCCGGCTTTGCGGCGGCCTGCAACCTCGGACTCGATCTGGCACGCGGGACCTGGGTTTTGCTCCTGAACCCGGACACGTGGGTCCCCAAAGACGCTCTGCGGACGGCCCTGACCAGTGCTGCTCGTGAAGTTCCAGCCGGCGCCGCCGTCTTCGGGTGCCGACAACGTTCCGACACGGGCGCGCTCGCAGAAAGTTCCTACCCACCTGAAACGTGGCCTGGTCCCTGGCCGCTGCTGCTCGGCCTGCCCGGCCTGGCGCGAATCGCCCCACTGCGCTGGCGCCGCTCGAAGGATCCCGCGAGCCGCCTGGCGCGGCATAACCACACGCACGACACGGCCGCCGTTCAAGGCTCGTTTCTGCTCCTGCCGCGCCTGTTCCTTGCCCGACTCGGCCGACTCGATCCAGATTTTTTCCTCTACTTCGAGGAACTCGATTGGTGCGCGCGCATCGGCCGCCGGGGCCACCGCATCGTCCACCTGGCCGACGTCGAAATCGAACACACCGGAGCCGGTGGACCCATCGCTCCCGAACGGCGGCAGCAATACTATGCCTCGGAACTGCTCTTCATCCGGAAGCATCGCGGCAGGCTGGCCGCCTTGGTGGTGCTCCTGCTGCGACAGTTTACCGCCTGGACGCCGGGCTGGCTCGCGCATCTGGCGGGCGGGACGCTCAGGCTGGACGCAGACGAAATGAGAGCGGCATTGCGAGGGACCCTTGCCACCCGAGTGCGGGCTGCCCTGGGCTTCGGACGCCGTCCGCATTCACGAGCAATGCCGCTCCGGACGCAGCGGAGTCACCCTCCTCAGCCCGACAAAACCTGATGCGGCGTTAGTGGACGACGGCCTCGCTCAGATCCCGAAACTCCCAGCCTTCGTCGCGTTGCACACGCACTCCAACTCCACGTCGCCGAAGTCGGTCAAAACGCTCGCGAATCCAGACCAGCCCCTCGTCGCTGGTGCGGGCCGGAACCGAGACTTCCAACCGGGCGCCGCGCCCTCCCCAAAGGGCATCGGCGTAGATCGTCTCGACTTCATAAGGCGTCAGCCATCCACTTCGTTGCGAACGAACGCCCTGCAGCTCACTCCGCTCCAGACTTGCGCGAAACGGAAAAACCTTTTGTTGACCCACAATGTCCCCGATTCCGCCGCCAAGCACGCAGCGCTTGAAAGCCCGACCCTCGACTGCAACCCCGCGCTCCCCGAGGGGAGCCGAAATCCACCAAATTTGAACTGATATCGCGACTGGAAAGCCGCGGCGACACAGGGAAGTTAGCGGCAACGCGCAGCTCAAGCCAACGCCAAGAGCCAGGCCGCTAGCCGGGCAGCGAGGGGGCATGGGGAGCCAGCCCCGTCGCGTGCCCGCCGGCGGGC
>VFKT01000049.1 GCA_009885395.1 Deltaproteobacteria bacterium
GCGACGTCCTCTCGGGAGGCGGCGACTCGATCCCACCCGGCAGCCGGCGGATCGGGTTTGGCGGGAGATCGAGTTGGAGTTGCCGGCCATGCCTACCCCCTTCCGGCTGCGCTTGGAGTCCCGGCCGATCGATCCCGGCGACCGGCGGCCGCAGATGCCCCTTTGGGGAGACCCCCGGATTCTGGTCGAGGCGCCGGGCAGGACCGCGATCGCTTCGACGACCCGGCCGAACATGGCTGCCGGCTCTCCCCGACCTGTGGTCGTTCTGATTTCGCTCGACACTCTGCGGGCGCGCAGCATGAGCACTCTCGGCCACAAGGTCGAGACCACGCCGCGCTTCAGCGAGCTGGCCGCTGGGGGCACGCTTTTCACGCAGGCCTTCACCACCTGGGTCAATACGCTGGGCTCGCATATGAGTATGTTGACCGGGCGCTACCCGGCAGGGCATGGCGTGCTCTGGACGACGCTTGCGCTCGACCCCTCAATTCCAACACTTGCCGAGCTGCTGCGAGAAGACGGTGTCGAGACCGCGGCTTTCACCGAAAACGGGCTGCTCATGGGGCATCTCGGCTTCCGCCGTGGCTTTGGGCGTTACGAGGAAAACAAATCGGTAAGGGGTGGAGCGGGCGATCCGGCGGGAACCTTCGCGCGCGCTCTGGATTGGCTGCGCCGCAATCCGCGCGACGCGAGCTTTGTCTTCGTGCACACCTATGCCGTGCATGCGCCCTATGATCCGCCGGCCGAATTTGCCCGCTTGTTCGGTGAGCCGACGACCGAGCCCGGCGCGCGCGATCGGCGCCTCTACGAGCGGGAGATCCGCGAACTCGATAATCTGCTTGCTGATTTTGTTCGTGATCTGGAAAGAGCCGTCGGCCGTGACCGCCTGCTTCTCGTCATCACCGGCGACCACGGAGAAGAATTCCTCGAGCACGGCGGCCTGAGTCACGTTCAGCTTTACGAAGAGGTCCTGCATGTTCCGCTGCTCTGGCGGTGGCCGGGCGTGATCGCTGCCGGGCGTCGGGTGGACCTTCCGGTTTCGCTGGTTGATATTGCGCCGACAATCCTCGATCTGGTCGGCGTTCCAGGGGCTTTGGGAATGGAGGGCCAGAGCCTCGCGCCCTTGCTCTTGAAAGGCCAGGCGCCGAAAGCGATTGGTCGCGAGATCGTCCTCGCCGAGCAGCCGCCCATCCCCGGCAGTGGCAAATCCTGGCATTTTGTCGCGCGGGGCCGGTCTCTTAAATGTTGGATAGACGAAGCCGGAGAGGATCAGACCTGCTTCGATCTGGCCGTCGACCCCGGCGAGTTGCTGCCGATTCTCCCGGGCCCGCGTCCGGAGTTCAGGCCTTTGCTCGAGGCCGCCGACGCCCACCGTCGCCGTGCGCTGGCCCGGCCTGCCTGGAAAGAGCGCCCCCCGTCGCTGCCGGCTGCCGAGGATGCCGCGCGTCGCCGCAAGCTCGAAACCCTCGGCTACCTGGACTGATCGCGTATCTGCAGGTCGTTTCGGACCCAGATTTCAAAGCCGAGTTCTCCGAGTTCAAGCTGGGTGGTGAAGATCGGGTCGAGCGCGACGTAGAGGTCGCGTTGCAGGTAGGTCGACTGAAAATTTTTGGACATACGATAGGGCATTTGTCCCGAGCGCAGGGCGGCGGCATCGGCGCGCATGATCGGGTTGGGGATGCCGCCGCGTTCAAGCTGTACCGCGAACCATTCTGGAAGGATGAAAACTTCGGGTTGATCGCGCCACCACTCGCCGGACTGCACCAGCAGCACCTCGAGGCCCTGCTCGCCGAGCGGTTTATTCAAGCCAAAATAGGGTGACATCCCGTGCGGCACCGCCACGCGCAGGGCCCCGTCCGGCGGTCGCTCGACCGAGGCTTCGATCCAGGCTGCGACTTCGTGTTGCTGCTGGAACGAAAAGCGGCCGACTTGCGAGACCGTGAGCGCGCCGGTGTAGGCGAGGATCAGTGCTGCCAGGGCGAGCCGCGCCCGCCCGCCCGAGCCTGCCGGTCCAGCCAGAAAACGAGCCGCCAGCAGCGAAAGGATCGGTAGCAGAGGCAAGAGGTAGCGCAGGGCATCGAAGGCCGAGAGGCCGATTGGCAGGAGATAGGCGACCAGCGCGAGCAGGAGAATCCGGTCGGTCAGGTCGTGTCGACGCAGGGCCGAGACGAGACCCGCGCCGGCCGCCAGCCAGAGCGGCCAGCCCAGCGCATAGGGCAGGGCTGCGAAGATTTGGTAGAGATAAGGTTTACCACGGATCCCCAGACCCGGCACCAGCTCGACCCGCCAGAAGGCCAGGTTCTCGAAGTTGCCGGCCGTGGTCAACATCGACATCGAGCGCAGCAGTCGCTGCGGACTGAAGACGCAGATCGGACAGGCGATGGTGAAGCCGAGGGCGAAGCCAAGCAAAAGCAACACGACGAGTCGCGTCAAGGTCGCCAGCGAGCGTTCGCGCCAGGCCGCCTCGGCCGCAGCCCAGGCAATCGGCACGGTCACGGCCAGACCCGTGTACTTGGTCCCGAAGGTGAGCCCGGCCACGAGCCCTGCGGCGAGTGCGGCCGCACTGGTGCCCGAGCGGGCGAGCCTCCAGCTCAAGACCAGGCAGAGCACGATGCCCGTACTCAATAAAATATCGACCGAAACCAGATGCGATTGAATGACTTCGAGTGGCACCACCGCGGCGAGGGCGGCACCGAGCAGACCGGCGCGGGCCGAATGGGCCTGCCAGAGCAGCCAGCCGACGAGCGCCACGGTGGCGACACCGGCGGTCGCCGACACGATTCGCGCCACCAGCACGGCTTCGAAGAGGCTCGCGTGCGGCGAGGGCACGAGGCCGAGTCCGTGCGCCAGGGCGGTGGCCAGCCCGGCCAGGTAGCCGAAGAAGGTCGGGTAGAAGAGTGCGGCCACGGTATCGGGCCGCTCGAAGGAATGAGCACTCAGCGGGACGAAGGCGCGCAGGTATTTCCCCCAGACCAGAAGTTCATCGGGGAAGGCCATGCGATGGTCGAGCAGGCCCCAATCGAGACGCCAGGCCCGCAGCCCGACGGCGACCGTGCCGATCAGCACGGCGAGGGCGACGCGGCGCCGGCGGCGGCCGGCTTCGGAAGACGGAGCGGGATCGTTGGTGAGGGGGCGCGCCACGAGAATACGGCCGATTCTCGCACGCACCTCTTGGCACCGGCAACCGCTGGCCCGGCCCGGCCCGGCCCGGCCCGGCGCGGCGCGGCTCGGCGCGGCGCGGCGCGGCTCGCGTGACCTTCGCCAGGAGCCGTGGTCCCCCGCAGGCCAAGCCTGGTCAGCCCAGCGCCGACCCGATCTGACGGTTGAGCGCAGGCGGCTGTCTGGGCTACCAAGGGAGGGTCTCTTGTTGAGGCAGCCGCATCATGAAGTTCAACAGCGCCGCGTTCCTCGCCTTCCTGCCGCTCGTCTTTGTCGCCGCGCATCTGCTGCGCGCAAAGCTGCGGGCCCAGAACGCGTTCCTGGTTGTTGCCAGCATTCTCTTCTACGGCTGGTTTGACTGGCGGCTCGCCTTTCTGCTCCTGCTCTACGGCGTGGTGGCGCATCAAGCAGCACTTCGGATCGACGCCACTCGGGATGAAGCTCTGCGCCGCCGTTGGCTCACGCTCAGTGTTGGCCTCTGCCTGACCGGGCTCGGTTTCTTCAAATACGCCGGCTTCGCCGCCGAGAACGTGGCGCGCGGCATGCAGTTGCTCGGGCTTCGGGGCGATCCGGTGCTGCTCGAGATTCTGCTCCCGATCGGCATCTCGTTCTATTGCTTCCAGAGCGTCGCCTATCTGGTGGATGTCTACCGCGGCGAGGTGAAGGCCGAGCCCGACCCGATCACCTTTGCCGCCTTCATGTTTTTTTTCCCGTTGCTTGTCGCAGGTCCGATCGAGCGGGCCCGGCATCTGCTGGTCCAGTTCCAGCGGGTGCGCGTGGTGACGGCGGATCAGGTGACGACAGGACTCTGGCTGGTGGTCTGGGGTCTCTTTCTGAAGGTGGTTTGTGCCGATACGCTCGCTGGTTTTGTCGCGCGGGTCTGGCAGGGAGAGCCTTCGATCGAGGGTTGGGCAATTTTGGGTGGTGCGGTGGCCTTCACTCTGCAGATCTATTTCGATTTCAACGCCTACAGCGTGATCGCCAAGGGCGCGGCGGCACTGCTCGGAATCGAACTGGTCTGGAACTTCGAGCGGCCCTATTGGGCGACCTCAGTGCAGGAGTTCTGGCGGCGTTGGCATATCAGCCTGAGCACCTGGCTGCGCGATTACCTTTACGTACCGCTTGGCGGCAGCCGCCGGGGCAGCTTTCGGACCTATATCAATCTCATGATCACGATGACGCTCGGTGGTCTTTGGCATGGTGCGGCCTGGACCTTCGTGCTCTGGGGCATGTTGCATGGGGCTGCCCTTTGCGTGCATCGGCTATGGAGTGGCTGGCGCTCGGCACCGCGCGTGCCGGCTTGGCTTGGCTGGGCGCTCACCATGACGGTGGTCGTTTTCGGTCTCTTCATCTTCAACTCACCAAATCTTGACGTTGCCGGCGGTCTGCTGTTCCGGCTCGGGCATTTCTCGTTTACACCCTTCGATCGGGCACTCTGGCTCGCCATTGCAGCGACCACGGCCCCGGTCTTCTTCGTGGAATTATTGCAGGAACGTCGCGGAGGTCTGCTGGCTCCCGCCCGGATCGGCTTCGTTCCCTTCTCGGCCCTGACCGGATTGATGGTCGCGGCGATCTTTGTGCGTTTTTCGGAAACTGCTCATGACTTTGTCTACTTCCAGTTCTGACCCGCAGCCTGTCCCGGCCGCGTCACCGCCCGGTCTCGTCGAGATCGCGGGTTGGCTCGTCCGGCGTTTCTGGCTTTCGGCCCTTATCGCGTTGGCCGTGCTGGCGGGACTCGCCCTTGCTGCCAATCGTGCACCCGGGGTTGTGCCTTCGCTCGGTCCGGCCATCATTGACCATCAGATGGTGCGCAGCCATCGAAGAACCGATGCCGAGTTGTTGGTGGTCGGTGATTCCTCCGGCCTGCTCGGACTCGATCCGATCGAAGTCGAAAGCCGACTCGGCGTGCGCACCGAGATGCTCAACGTGATCGGTCCGGTGCGGGGTCCCGGCTTCGTACGCCTTCTTGAGAATGCGATCGCAGCCGGTGCCAGGCCGAAGATGGTGCTTTTTATCATCCAGCCCTTTACGTTGCTGCATGCGCCGGGTCGCAGTCACGACGATCTGATGAAGGCTGTGCTTGCCGATGGCTGGAGTCCTGTCGCATGGGAGGAAGGCGTTCGGCGCAGTGGCGATGTGCTCCTGCTGGGCGGCCTCTTCGAGGAGCCGATCCCGGGACCCTTCGGTGCCGAGTATGGGAATATTGGCGAACTGCGCCGGGCGCTCGACGCGGGGCAGGGCGGTTTGTTGCATCCGGGGCCACCGCTGGTGCCGCCTCCGGGCACGCACGCCGAGGTGGATTATGTGATCTACCCGGTGGCCCGGGAAGACCTCCGTCAGGCCGGCGAGATGCTGAAACGCCTCGACTTGAAGGAGGTTTACGTCGGATTTGGCGCGACAGCCGAGAGCCTTTCCTACGAAAAGACAGCGGGTGCGCGCCGCGCGATGCTGGAAGAGGTGCGGCAACTTCTGGGGCTCCCGGAGGGACATGCGCTCTTGCTTCCGACGGTGCTGCCCGACCAGGAGATGGTTGACCCGATGCACGTCGGCCGCGAGGGGCGCAAGCGCTTCACCCGCGATGCGATGCCCGTGCTGCAGCGCGCGCTCGCGAGCGGCGGCGGGTAATGGAGGTGGCGATGCCCTCGGAGAAAAGCCTCGATCCGATCGTCCTGCGCCGGCTCGCGCAGGTTTCCGACGCGCGTGGCGCGCGCGATCTGGCGCTGGTTTGGGGCTCGATCTGGCTTGCGGTGGCGCTCGCCGTGGCGAGCGATGCGGCGCTCGCCTGGGGTCTGGCCGTGGTCTTCATCGGCACTCGTCAGAATGCGCTGGCGACGCTGGCCCACGACGGCTGGCATCGGCTGCTCTTTCGCGATGGCGAACGCAACCATGCCGTCGGTGCCTGGCTCTATGCCTACCCGATCGGAATTCCCTACCACCATGACCGTCGTCGCCACCTGCGCCACCATCGCGAAGTTGGCGAGAGTCGCGATCCGGATTGGGTCAACTATTCAAATACTGACCGCGAAACACCTTGGCGACTCTTCGGCTATTTTGCGAGTCTGCTGGCGGGCCGCATGCTGTGGCAAACCGCCGCCAGCCTGGCGACACGCGGCACACCCCGTATCGCGCTTGAGGACAAGCCCTCGCCGCGAGCCAATGAGTTGAGTTTGTCGGCGGAACTCGAACGCATCCTGATCGCGCAGGTGGTTCTCTTTTTTCTGATGGCGGCTGTCGGGCCGTGGTGGACCTACTTCGTGCTCTGGGCGTTACCGGTGGCGACTTTTGCCGGGTTGTTCGCGAACTTTCGCGCCTTCCTCGAGCATTGCGCGCCCTCGGATGCCATTGGCGGCGAACCCCGGCTGCGTGATTTCGAGATCGGAGCTTTCGAGCGGCTCTTCCTCGCGCCCTGCCATTTCAACTACCATTCGCTGCACCACGCTTTCGTCGCGGTGCCGCATTGGAACCTGCCGCAAGTAAAGATGGCCTTGATCGCGGCCAACGACGGACGCTACCCCTTGACGGTGCAGCAGGGATATTTGCGAATGCTCGTGCGGCACTTGGCGCAGATGGGCAAACCAGAGGAAGAGGGTTTGAGCGGCCGCGCCTTTGCAGGCACCAGCGCGACCACGACCGAGCGCGCATCAGCATCGACCAACGCCCCGGCGTCCGAGGGCGGATCAGCAGCGAGCAGCATGACGGCGACCCGGGGCGACGGACGGCTGCCCGAGGGCGTGCCCGCAAACGAGTTGCAACCCCAACCGGGCGAGGACCGTCTGCCCGAGTCACGGCTGATCGTCAATTGTGTCTTCTGTGGCAGCCCCGAACAGGAGCCGGTCACGGGATGGCTGGTCGACGAGGAATCGTCGGATCAGTTGCCGCCGGCCTTCCGCCAGCTCACTTTCCGTTTCGTGCGATGCGTTGCTTGTGATCAGGTCTATATGCGCGAGCGGCCGAGTCCACGCGATCTCGATGTCTTCTATGGTGAGGGGTATAAATGCTTCCAGAGTTATGACGACCGCGGCCCGATCATGGCGGGATTGGCGCGCTTGGTGGCTCGCGGCAAGCTGAAGCAGATCCGCCAGCTCATGCCGCCCTCGAATCGGCGTCTGCTTGATTATGGCTGCGGTTCGGGCACCTGGCTCGATTTGATGCAGGGCATGGGTTGTGAATTTGAGTTGATCGGGACGGACGTGACGCCCGGCCCGCTTGAGGAGCTGCGCCGCCGGGGCCTGGCGGCATACGCCTGTGACGAGACGACGCTTTGTGATGTAGTCGAAGCGGGCAGTGTTGGCGTCGTGCATCTTTTCCATGTGATCGAACATCTGCCCGAGGTCGAGGCGACGCTTGCCGCCCTGCATCGCGTGTTGGCGCCGGGTGGGGTTCTGATGGGCCAGACGCCGAACCTCGGCTCTCTCGGTCGGCGTTTCTTCGGGGATCTCTGGAATCAATGGCATGTGCCGCGGCATCTTGTGCTTTTTGACGACGAGACGCTGGCTCGGGCGGCTCGACGCGCCGGCTTCGAGGTCGTTTCGATCAAGAGCTCGCTCTCGGGTGCCACCCAATGGGCGTTGTCGGCGCTGGTCTGGTGGGCACACCGGCGGGGTCGAGCTTTCCGCGGTATCCGCGAGCCCCTCTACCCCCCGTTGATCCTGGCTTTCCTGCCGGTGACGGTGCTCGAGGCATTTGTCGCCCGTACTTGTCATATGGATTTCGTGTTGCGGAAGCCCGAGTGAAGCGCGGCGAGGTCGGGCGAGATTTCGCCTGGGGTGTGGCGGGTGCCGCACTCGTCTGGCTGGTACTCCAGGCGGCGGGTGGGATCTGGGCGCATGTCGGAGGACGTGATTTGCACGGCTTCTTCCTGCCACGTTTCGAGGAGGCGGCGCGGCGCCTGATCCTTGAAAGTCAGTTGCCGCTTTGGGGGCCGCATGAATTCACCGGCAGTCCCCGTTTCGCTGCATTGCAGGGCCAGGTGCTCTACCTGCCGACGCCGCTGCTATTCGCGACGCTACCGCGCTTCGTCGCGTTGCAGGCTCTTTACGCGGTCAATCTTTTTATTTTGGCCTGGGGTACTGTCGTCTACCTGGGACGTCATCGCGTGGCCCCGCCTTTTGCCCTGCTGGCGGTGCTGGTTGCCGCGTTTGGCTGTTTTTCCGGCTGGTCGCGAGCCGGAATGGACCACCCGAATTTTCTCGCCAGCATCGCCTGGGTTCCGTGGATCGCCTTTGCCTGGGAAAATGCCGTGGAACGCGGGACGTCTCCGTGGCTGGGTTGGATGGCACTCGCGGTGCTCGCGCAATGGCTTGCCGGCTACCCGGAATTTCCGATGGCGACCGCAGTCCTGCTCGGCGCGATGGGTCTGGCGTCAGGGCCGGGTCGGCTGATTCACCGCCTGACGGTTCTCGGTTCTGGCTTTATGCTCGGCACGCTGCTTGCGGCCGTGCAGTTGCTGCCTCTCGCTGAGGCGGTGCGGGAGAGCCACCGCGTGACGATGGGAGCGGGCTATGCGTCACTGCGGGAGCTTTATGGGCTCGTCTCGGCTGGGCTGCTCGGTCCGCTTTTCTACGAGCGTTTCTCTCCGGCGATCCTCTTGCTTGGGGCCGCTGCCTTTCTCGTTCGGGAACGCATCTATTTTGTCTGGCTGGCAGCGCTGATCTGGTCGGTGTTTGCGATGGACCCGCCATTTTCATGGATCTACTGGATGCCGCCGTTTTCGGGGCTACGCTATGCGACCGGATGGGTGCATCTGACCGGGGTGTTCCTTGGTTGGTTGGCCGCTGCCGGCATTGGTGCGCTGACTTCCTTCCGGGGAATGCGCCCGGTGGTGGGGCGTGTGGTTGCTTATGGGCTCGCCCTTGCGGCTGCGATTTCATGCCTTGCTGGAATCTTCGAAGCGCCGCGCGATATGCCGAACCGCCTGCCCGACTATCCATTGCTTGAGGAACGTGCGGGGCGGCTTGCCAGCGAGATGGCAAGGATCGACCCGATGGCGCGGCTGGCCTCGCGCCGCGAGATTGATTCGGGTTCAACCGTGCGGTTCGGCCTCGATACCCCCGAGGGCTACGATCCGACGATGCCGCCCCGGCGCATTCGTCGCTTGCTGGACCAGATCGCGAGCCAGGACGGCGGTGCGGGTGGCCGGATACTCGAGTTCGAGAGCGACCCCAGGCTTTCTGAACTGCTCGGGGTCGGTTTCGTCGCGGTCTACAAGGATCGGGCGGCGCGCGTGCAGGGAATGGGCTTCGAACGCGTCGCCGAGCTTCCCGGCGACGACGTCCTGCTCTATCGGCCGCCCGTGCCGCGCGCGCGACTGGTCCACCAACTCGTCGTTGCCAAGGACGAGGACGACGCTTTCGAGCGCACGGTCGATCCGGGACGCGATTTGCGTCAGACCGCCGTCGTGGAGGTGGCAGGCATTCCTGTCGAACAAATCCCCAGTGGAGCGAAGGAGAACGTCTCCATCGCCAGCGAGCGTCCCGAGGAAGTCCGGCTTGAGGTGGAGGCCGCAGCGCCGGGTGTCGTAGTCCTTGCCGACACATGGTTCCCAGGTTGGGAAGCGACGCTCGACGGCGAGCCGACGGAGATCCTGCGCGCCGACCATGCTTTCCGCGCGGTGGCGGTGTCGGCCGGCCGGCATCAGATCGTCTTTCGCTATCGCCCCCTGTCGTTGCGGGTCGGCTTTTTGGTCAGTGCGCTGGCCTTGCTCGCGACCTTGCTCCTGATTCTCGTCCCAGCGCTCTCCCGGCTGCGCCGAAAAACCGTTTGCGACGCTGGGGCCATCGCATGAGCTCTGTCAATTATGCGGCGCGCCACGCTGCGATCAATCAATCCGTTTGCGACGCAGGCACCATGGCATGAGGCCGGAGGATTCAGCGGCGCAGCACGAGGCTCCGGCCAGGCCCGCCGGTCGCTCGGCGGCGCGAGCCACCAGCGAATTTGCACTCGCAACACTTCTGTTCGGGGCCCTTGCGCTCTGCTTGCTCCACCCACTCTTCGCCGATCCGGCCCATAGTGTGTTGGACCCGCGCGGTATGCCCTGGCTTTACGGCTGGCATCGACCCTGGAACGTGGCCGCGCAGGGCGAGGCGCTGCTGCGCGATTTGAAGCTGGCGATCTGGGTCTACGGTTCGGCTTGGAACGGATTGGTCGAGCATCCTTTCTCGCTCTTTGACGCTGGCATTTTCCATCCCGCGCCGATGTCGTTGGTCTATACCGAACACGCCCTCGGCAAATTGATTTTCTTCGGGCCTATTTTTGGAGCAACGGGCAATCCCGTGCTCGCCTACCAACTCGACCTCTGGCTCTGCTTCGCCCTCTCGGGTGCCGCGATGTTCGCACTCTTGCGCCATTTCGGCGTCGGCGCGTGGGCGGCGTTGCTCGCCGGCTTTGTTTACGCTTTCTGTCCAGCCCGGCTCGAGATGGTGCATTATTCGCATCTGATGACCGGCCAATGGTTGCCGCTGGCGATCCTCTTTCTTGATCGAACTCTCGTGAAGCAGCGGGTCGGCGACGCGTTGGTTGCAGCCCTGCTGCTCGCCTTGCATCTGCTCTCGTCGGTCTACCTTGCCTATATGGGGCTCGTCGTTGTGGTTGCGTGGGCGCTGGCGAGTTTGATTGCCGGGGTGGGAGCTCGCACCGGGCGAGACGTGCCGGCGAAAGCAGGCGCATCGTCCTGGCGCGGGCCGGCTCTGGCGGTTGCTGCAGTCGGTCTGGCGTTGGTACCCTTTGTGCTTGCTGCATTGCCTTATCTTGCCTTGCGCTCGACCGGTACTTTGCCCAATTTCCGGCTCGCGCCGGCGGCGTTGGTGCCCGTCTCGCTGCATCCCTGGCGCAGTCTGCTGCTGCCGCCGGCCTGGGTGCGCGGCGCCAACGAGCGCCTCGGGCAGGGTGTATACGCCTATTTGGGGTTCATCCCTTTGGCGCTGGCGGCGCTCTCCCTCGCGACCCTGCGACGGCCTGTCGCGGCGCGGCTCGGCGACGCGCAGCAAGCTTTGCGACGCGTGTTCTGGGTCGGGCTTCTGGTCGCGTTTTTTTGCTGGAGTTTTGCACTAGGGCCCGAACTCCGGATTGCCGGCCAGACGATCCCCCTGCCCTGGCGTCTGGCGATGGAATGGATTCCCGGGTTTTCGTCGATGCGGGTGCCGTCGCGCTTTGTGCTGGGGCTTGAGCTCGGCTTCTCGCTGCTGGTCGGCCTTGGTGCCGACCGCGCTTGCATGGCCTTGCCAGGCACCCGCTGGCCACGGGCGGTCAAGGCCGCCGGCGTCGTTTTGCTGGCGCTGTTGGTCTCCGTTGAATTTGGGCTGGGCACGACGACCTACAAATTGCATCGCATCCCGGTCGGGGCCGAGCGGTCCGGCGTCTATACCGCGCTTGAGGCTGAACCCATCGGGCCCTTGCTGGAGATCCCGTTCGCCGGTCGGGGTGGCCGCCACGCCATCGACGCCATGCTTCAGGCGGTGCTTCATCGGCGCCCCTTGCTCAACGGCACCAGTGGCTACGCGCCGCCGTCGCTTGCGACAATCAGCGGGCTGGTGGCGAAGCTGCCCGATGAGGCGAGCCTTCAAGTGATTGAGCGCCTGACCGGGCTGCGCTGGGTTCTGGTCCACCAGGACCTGCTTGAACCGGGAGCGCGCCTGCGCTGGCAGAAGCCGACCGGTTTGCGCGAGGTGGCACGCGACGGCCCTGACGTCCTCTATGAACTGGCTCCCTTGGGCCGGCCCGCCGATCTGCTGCCATCGCTGCGCGAATGTGCCCGGACGGGGCAGGGCTGTAGCTGGCCCGTAGTGGAGCAAATGCTGCTCAAGGGTCCTGATCGAAATCACGATGGCCGGATCGTGATCGTTTGTCTTGGCGACTCCAATACCAATGCAGGGTGGCAGCAGGTCAACGAGCCGACCTTTCCACGGGGGCAAGGCTGGTGCGAACGATTGCCGCGCGCGCTCGGCGAGGCCTCGATCGAAGTCGTCAATCTAGCGGTTCCAGGGGCGAGTGCCGTCGCCCAACCACTTCCGTCGGTGGAGGCCGAACAGATCCACTTTGACGGCACGCGTCAGCTTGAGTCCGCGCTCGCCAAGGACGCCCCAGATCTGGTTCTGATCTCGTTTGTGACCAACGATGCGCATCCAGAGCGCGCTGTGGAGGTCGGGCGCCCGCGTACGGCGGCCGAGGTTGTGGAGATCCATCGGGCTCTGCTGCGGCGGGCTGAAAAAGCCGGCGTTGCGGTTCTGGTCGCGACGGCACCTTTGCCGCGGGACCATCCAGACGGCCGACCGCCGCGACGCTCGACGACTCTCGTGAGAGCAGTCAATGATGGGCTACGGGCAGCCCTGCCCGCAGAGATCGTGCTCGATTTCGAGAGCGTGGCCGCACCAGCCGACTACCTTGACGACATCCATGTCAATTCGGCGGGACATGAGCGTCGGGCGGCGCATGCTGCTGCGAAGATCCGGGCGTTGTGGGAGCGTGATGCCGCGAGCCCCCCGGTCGCCGCCACAGCGCCGTCAAGGGCTGGTCCGCCTGGATGAATTCCCAAGCGGCGAGCCTGGCACTTCTCCTCTTTCTCGGAGTCTTTGGTTGCCAGGCCGCGACCAGCCGGAAGAGTTTCCCTCTGCCTGCCCAAGAGGCGCCGGTTTTGCGGATCGCTTGCCTCGGCGATTCGAATACCTCGTCCAATTGGCGGCATTGGGGGGATCCAGGATTTGTTCATGGGTCGGGCTGGTGCGAACAGCTTGTTACGGAGCTTGATGAGTTTTCGGTGCAGATCGAAAACCATGCCGTCGGGGGGGCGCGCGCAATCGATTCCCCTCCCGAATTGCTCACGTCCACGGGTCTGGCTCTGGACGGTGCGCACCAACTCGCTGCGGCGCTGGCCGGCGAGCCGCCGGATCTCGTGCTGCTTGCCTTCGTGACGAATGATCTCAATCCGCGCGACCCGCGTTCGCCGGAAGAAATCGTGGAGGCATTGGCCACGCTGGCAGGTGTTGCCGAAGCTGCCGGAAGTACGGCGTTGGTCGCGACGGCGCCAGCGGTCTTCCCCAAAGCCCGCACCGGGGCCTCGTCACCCGACCCGCTGCGAATCGAGCAAGTCAATGCTTTAATTCGGAAGACCTTCCCCGATGATCGACGACTCGATTTTGATCAAGGCTTCTTGCTCTTTCACTACTTCGACGAGATGCATCTCAACACCGCAGGGCACACGCTGCGCGCCCGGCAGGCAGCAGGCGCGATTCGACGAGCGCTGGGCCTCAGTCCGCCACGCGCAGCCGGAAGGCCATGATCGACGGTTTTTGCGCGAGGTTCTGCAGCAACGAGAGTGGCGTGGCCGCAAGCACCGCCAGCGTGTAGAGCGGCAGCCGGCCGTTGCGCAACCAGCGCCGCAGTCTCGGGATTTTGTCGATCGCAATATTTTGTAAAGAGATCGCCCAATGCGCGGGTTGCAGCACCGGGGTAATCGAAACTTCGGCAAAGCCCGCTCGCCGGACAAAGGCCTCGAAGCTGCGGGGATCCCAAAAGAAGAGGTGGCGCGGCTGGTGCAGGCCACCCCAGTGACGGCCGAAGAGTTTCGCGTCCCATGAATCGAGGTTGGGCAATTCGCCGATCACCACCCCGCCCGGACGCAGAAGGCCGGCACAGATGCGGAGGAAATCGAGTGGGTCGCAGACGTGCTCGATCAGATGGGTGGCGACGATCGCGTCGAAACTTTCTAGTGGATAGGTGCCGGACTCGAGCTGGCCGGCGCGCAAGCGGAGTCGGGACGAGCGCGGCTTGGAGAGGACTTCGGGGTTGATGTCGATGCCGTGCAGCTCCCAGTCACCCAGCGATTCCAGAGCGGCCAGGAACGAGCCGTCCGCGCAGCCTATGTCGAGGACCGCGCCTCGCGAGCCGATGCAGTCCCGGATCTCTCGACCAAGGCCGCGGCTGTAGCGCCGCTTGAGTGCGTCGGCGAGCCAAGACCCGTGGTAATGGTAGGCGTGGTAGTCGCGCGGGTAGAAGGCCGCGAGTTCGTCTGCGCGCGGCAGCGGGCTTTGTTGCACGACATCGCACGACAAGCAGCGGACCAGAGTCGTGTGTTGCGGCAGCGGGTACTCGTAGTCGGGCAGATCCTCGTGCCAGACCGAGCAGCCGCAGCCTTGGCATAAGGCGCAGACGAAGCCGGGGTGCATTGCTGCGCTCAAGCCTTCGCCCGTCGGGGAAATCGCGCGGCCGGGCACAGCGCGCGCTGCGGGCGATGGCGTGCTCATGCTCGGGTTGGTCCTGAGCGGCGGCATAATGTCCAGCCGAGGCTCAGGCGTCGTCCCCGCGCGGCGGCCAGAGCAGCCGCCACGACTGCGCGAGTCGCATCGAGGTCACGCCGCGTGCGGCGAGATCGTCGCCCAAAAGTTCATAGGCCGGGCGGTAGCGATGCCAGGGGATCGCCGGGTAGGCGTGGTGCAGGACGTGGAAGTTGTGGTGCAACATCATCCAAGAAATCAGAGGGCTGGTTTCGAGCATTCGCACCGAAGCGTAGCGGCCCGGCGGCAAGCCGACGTGTGGCAGGTAGTTGACGTAAAAAGGATGGACGTAGCAAAGCGCCAGTCGCGGCAGGATGATCGCCCAGAAGCAGGCTGCCGGTGTCGCCAGCAGCATGGCCAGCAGCACGGCCAGGCTGGCGAGGATCTGCAGATGGTCGCGACGGCTCCAGCCCCGCTCAGGGTCGGCGGCGTAGCAAAGCGCGCGCGATTCCTTCTCGCCGGCGAAATAGCGGAAGATCAAGCTCCAGAATGGACCTCGAATCTGCCAATGGTCGGGGTCGCGCCCCGGCTCATTGGTGAATTTATGGTGCAGCAGATGGTGCGCGGTCAATCGGTCGTAGAAGATGAAGACCGGGACGGCGCCAAGACGACCGATGAGGTCGTTGAGTTTCCGGTTCGACGAAACCGTCTGGTGGATCGCTTCATGCCACACCGTAAAGGCGAAATTCATCGCCACCACCCCGAGCAAAAAGGTGGCCCAAAAGGGCAGCCAGCCCGCGACCGAGCCGCCATAGGCCAGCGCCAGCACGGCCCACTCAAGACCAAGGACCCCGGCCGTGCGCAGATCGACCGTGGCCGGACGCGCGGCGAAGGCCAAATAAGGGTGACGACTTTCTGCACGCGCGACCACAAACCAAGGCTACCACCACCCCGAAACCCCGGACAACCGGACAACCGGGGACGTGCGTTTAACCGGACAACCGGGGACGTGCGTTTAATTTTCCCGCGCGAGTTTAGTTTTTCCGCCGAGACCGCCTGAAGCGGACCGC
>VFKT01000153.1 GCA_009885395.1 Deltaproteobacteria bacterium
CGGGATACGAGGCCCCGACCAGCTTCCGCACCAGGTACATCGCCACCTGTCGCGCGTGGGCGATCTGCTGGGTGCGTTTTTTGGAAACCAACTCGGTGATCGTCAGGCCGTAATGGGCGGCGACGCGCTTCTGGATCTCGTCCACAGACGGCGTTCGCGCCGAGAAGCCGCGCAATGGAAGCAGCACCTCTTCGATGGTTTCGCGATCGAGGTTGCGATGGTGCAGCGAGCAATACGCCGCCACGCGCGTGATTGCGCCTTCGATTTCGCGCACGTTTGGCCCGACCGATCGGGCCACCACCGTCGCCAGATCAGGAACCAGCGGTAGCCCGATGGCTTCGGCCTTCTTCTGCACGATGGCGACCCGGGTCTCGGAATCGGGCAGTTGAATGTCGGCCGTCAGACCCCATTGAAAGCGATTGCGGAGCCGCTCTTCGAGATCGGAGATCTCCTTCGGAAATTTATCCGAGGTCAGGATGATTTGTTTATGCGCTTCGTAGAGCGAGTTGAAGGTATGGAAGAATTCTTCCTGCGTGCGTTCCCGACCGGCGAGGAACTGCACGTCGTCGAGAATCAGGACATCAACATTCCTGAAGCGTAGCTTGAAGTTATCCATCCGATCCCGTCGGATCGACGAGATCAGGTCGTTCACGAACGACTCGCTCGATAGGTAGGCGACCTTTGCCAGAGGATTGCGGGCCAGAACTGCGTGTCCAATCGCGTTGGCGAGATGGGTTTTGCCAACTCCGACCGAACCGTAAAGAAAAAGCGGATTGTACAAACCCCCGGGCCGGTCGGCGACCGCCCGCGCGGCGGCGTGGGCAAATTGGTTGCTCGGCCCGACGACGAAGCTCTCGAAGATGTAGCGGGGAATGAGATTCCCGGGTCGGGCCGGCATCGAAGTTCGAACGGCAGGCGCTTCGGTCGCCCGGGCTTGCTGAAAAAGTTCGCGCTGCGGATTCTCGTCGATGCGGAGAAGGATCTCCGGCTCGGGCTCGTCAGTCGCAGAAAAACATTCGCGCAGCACACCGAGATACTTCCGGCCGACCCAATCGCGGTAGAAGCGATTGGGTGCGTCGATCAGGATGCGACCGTTCTCATCTGCGCTCATGCGAAGGGGGCGCAACCAGGCGTCGTAGTCGCCCAAACCCACTTTCGCCCTAAGCGCTTCCTGCGCACGCCCAACACGATCCATCGGCTCTGCCCCACCCCTGGCCTTGTCCACAACCTTGTCCACAGCTGTGGACAAGACGAGGAAACCCATGAAGATACGGACAAATCCGGCGGCTCAACCCAACCACCACCACACCCCGATCCAACGATGCCAGGATCTCTCCCAAGCCACCGAAGGTCCGGCCGGATCTGCAAATCAAATAAACAAATCTATCGAATCAATCAAAGAAGATTCGCGCGTCCTGCGCTGCGCGAGGCGCCGTCTTAGGAGGGTATGCGTTCGGAATCAAGACGAGGCCGTGACGAAATCGTGATAGCCCCAGATTCACAAAGAAAATATCTATCCGTGCTCTGCGGAAGAAGAGGCAGCCGCATCGTGCGCGATCGGGTGTCCTTTGGAAAGTGCAGTCTCAAAGGTAACTTGCGAAGCATGACTGAACGGCTCTTGAGCAGAGCGCATGCAGTGCTTCCGGGTGGTGTGAACAGCCCGGTCCGTGCTTGGCGCGCAGTTGGATTGGAACCAAGACCGCTTGTACGCGGGCGCGGCGCGATCGTCTTCGACACGGAGGGGCGCGAGTATGTCGATCTCGTTTGTGCGTTCGGCCCACTGATCGCGGGCCACGCGCATCCCGATGTCGTTCGGGCGGTCGAGGAAGCGGCGCGGCGAGGACTCGGTTTCGGTGCGCTGAACCCGACCGAAGTCGATCTGGCCGAGCGTATTGTCGCGTCTGTGCCGAGTGTCGAGCGGCTTCGGCTCGTCACGTCGGGAACCGAAGCGACGATGACCGCGATTCGGCTGGCGCGGGCGGCCACCGGTCGCGAGCGGATCATCAAATTCGCCGGCTGTTACCACGGGCATCACGATGCGATGTTGGTGCGTGCCGGCTCGGGTGCAGCCACCTTCGGCGTTCCAGACAGTGCCGGAGTCCCCGAAGCGTTGTCGCAACTGACGACGGTGGTCGAGTTCAACGACGTCGATGCCATGACGACGAGCCTGCGCGACGATCCGGCGCCGGCGGCGATCATTCTCGAACCCGTGCCGGCGAATATGGGCGTTGTCCCGCCCTGCGCCGGTTTTCTCGCCGATGTGATGGAACGGGCGCGCGAGGCCGGTGCGCTGGTGATTTTCGACGAGGTGATCACCGGCTTTCGGCTTGGACGGGGGGGTGCCCAGGGGCTGGAAGGATTGAAGCCCGACCTGACCTGCCTCGGCAAGATCGTCGGCGGCGGGCTCTCGGTTGCGGCGGTGGGTGGACGCGCCGATCTGCTGGACCAACTCGCCCCGCTTGGGCCCGTCTATCAGGCCGGCACTTTGGCCGGGAACCCCGTGGCCTGTGCGGCCGGCCTGGCGACCCTGGCTCTGCTGGACCCACCGGCCTACCAGCGTCTTGAAGCTTTTGGAGCGCGACTGGAGGCCGGCATCGAAGACCTGCTGCGGGCTCGCGGCGAAAGGGCGTGCGTCCAGCGCCGCGGCTCCATGCTGACCTTGTTCTTTGGGGCCGAAGGGGTGCGCAATTTTTCCGAGGCCAAGGCTTGCGATACCGCCAGATTTGCCCGCTTCTTTCAGGGCATGGTCGCGCACGGGGTGCTTTTGCCGGCCTCGCAGTTCGAGGCCTGGTTCGTTTCGCTCGCGCACGGCGATCGCGAGATCGAGCGGGTTCTTGCCGCGGTCGAGGCCGCGCTGGCGGCTTGAGGGGCAGGATCGTGCTGAAGCCGCGGACGCAAAAGGATCGCTGATGCCGGTTGCCGGGGGCCGCGACGGCGTGCAGATGGCCGCTATCGGGCTGGAGATGGCTGGTTCGGTCGTCGGCGGCCTGCTGCTCGGCTCGTTTCTCGACGGACGTTTTGGCACCGACCCCTGGCTCGCCCTCGTCGGCGTGGTTGCGGGTGCCGTGACAGCCATGGTCCGAATGGTCGACCTGGCGCGTCGCTTCGAGCGCCAGCGCCGGGCGGCCGAGGCGGCGCCCGCCGGGAAC
>VFKT01000054.1 GCA_009885395.1 Deltaproteobacteria bacterium
AACGCCCGGCCCGGCCCTATTCGTCGAGCCAACTCCGCTGGCATCGCCACCCGCTCCGGCTACCATCGGCCCGGTTGTTTTCCCGCTGGTAAAGGAGTCCCATGTTCGAGAGTTTGCAGATGGCGCCAGCCGATCCGATCCTGGGTCTGGCCGAAGTTTTCCGGAACGATCCGCGGTCCGACAAGATTAACCTTTCGGTGGGCGTCTTCCAGGACGAAAACGGCTGCACTCCGATTCTTGATGTGGTCAAGGAGGCGGAACGGGCTCTGCTCGACGCCGAGACCACCAAGGATTACCTGCCGATTCCCGGCGAGGCGGAGTTCGGACGCTCGGTTCGGGCGTTGCTTTTCGGTGTTGATTCTAATTTGTCGAGTGGCGGACGGGCAGTGACGGCGCACGCTCCGGGAGGGACCGGCGCGCTGCGGATCGCAGCCGACCTGCTCGCCAGGCACCGCCACGGGTCGCGGCTCTGGGTTTCCGCGCCCACCTGGCCGAACCATCCAGGGGTGTTCGGCGCGGCCGGCCTGGAGACGCTTTCTTATCCTTGGTACGACGCCACTTCAGGGACCGTCGATCAGGAACGGTTTCTGGAAGCGCTGCGGGCGATCCCGGCCAACGATGTCGTCGTGCTGCATGGCTGTTGCCACAACCCGACGGGGGCCGATGCTGATCGCGACACCTGGGGCCAGATCACGACGATTGCGGCCGAGCGGGGCTGGCTGCCGATGGTCGATTTCGCCTACCAGGGCTTCGGTGACGGTCTCGATGTCGACGCGCTTGGCGTGCGGCTACTTGCGCAGCGGGTGCCGGAACTACTGGTCGCCAGCTCGTTTTCGAAGAACTTTGGTCTCTACCGCGAGCGGGTGGGGGCCTTGACGCTAGTCGCGGCCAAGCCCGCCGCGGCCGAAGTCGCGCTCAGTCAGCTCAAGCTCGTGATCCGGGCGAGCTACTCGAACCCGCCCGCCCATGGTGGTCTGGTCGTGTCGCGCGTGCTCGGCGATCTTGCGTTGCGCGCCCGCTGGGAGGACCAGGTCACGGCGATGCGCAACCGTCTCAATCAGATGCGGCAAATGCTTGCCCGGCACCTTGCCGACCTGAAGGTCGGTCGGGACTTTTCGTTCCTCGACAAGGGGCGCGGTATGTTCGCATTGACTGGCCTCTCCAGCGAGCAGGTCGGCGTGCTGCGCGATACTTTCGGGGTCTATTTGATCGGCTCGGGTCGCATCAACGTGGCCGGGCTCACTCCGGCCAATATCGACCGGGTGGCCTCGGCGATCGCAGCCGTTCTTTAGCGCGACACGGGTTTCGCATACATTTCGATCGGCGCGCTGAAATGGACGCGCCGCGGATGGACCAGCTGTTCGAAATCGGCTCAGGCCATACGGGTGGTTTCGTGGTGGTTGCCGGCCGCAAAGATCATTTCGTGGATGCGGTTATATTTGATAGTCTACGACGCGCAGATCGAGGAGCCGCTGAAGTTTTTTGAAGGATCGCCATTTGTAAACGATCTCCTTTCCGGGGCGTCGCAGCGCGCCGCTCCTGAGTCTCACCCAGGGCCAGGCCCTTGGCCGGGCCAAGACCATGGGGGCGGCGCTTTCGGGTGGACGTTCGATCGGCGTTCCGGCATGGGAGCGCTGTGGCAGCGGAGGCGAAGGGCGGAGAAGCCAAGGTCGGGAAAGGCTGCGGCTGTCGTCGCGCGGGTGATTTGATCGAGGGCGCTTTGCTTTTGATCGCCCATCCGGGTCACGAACTGCGCCTGCACGCCTGGCTCGGGTTGGCGCGGCCGACCGTTGCGGTTCTGACCGATGGATCGGGTCGATCGGGCCAATCGCGACTGGATGAAACGGCTGCCACCCTGAACCTCCAGGGCGCGCGACCCGCGCGGCTGTTCGGCGCCCTGCGGGATGTGGATCTCTACGCGCTGCTGCTCGCGAGAGACGCCGAAGCGGCCTGGACGCTGGTTCAGGATCTTGCCGAACAAATCGTGACCGATCGACCGGCTGCGCTGGTTTGTGATGCCGCCGAGGGCTTGAACCCGGGGCACGATTTATGTCGGGCGCTGGGCGGATTGGTGGCCCGGCTCGCCCGGCAGCGGGGCTGGGCGGGGCAGTTCATGGAGTTCCCCCTCGAAGGTCCGCCGCTGCGGCCGGAGCTTGAGACGATGCTCAGGGTGGATCTCTGCGAGGCCTGCTTCGCCGCAAAGCGCCAGCGTTCGCGAGTTTGCGCCGACCTTCTTCCCGATGTGGATGCGGTCGAACAAAATACTGGCATTGACGCTTTTCGGCACGAAGCGCTCTACGCGGCACGATTGGGGCGCCACGCCGGGGCCGATGCGGATGGGCTTCCGCCGCACGGGGTAAAGCCTTTCTACGAACGTTGGGGTGAGGCGCGGGTTACGGCTCACAAGTATATAAATGTGGTGCGTCGCGCCGAACATATGCTGCCCTTGCTGGAGGATCTCGAGGCGAAGCTGGACCAGGCGCTTGAGGCGACACCCGCGTGAGGATCGAGGTCGAACAAACCCCGGCCGCCACGAACCTGGGCAGCACAGCGCAACGGGTTGAGAACGCGGCACCGCTCGAGATCCTGATCACCAACATCACGCTCGCCAGCCGTAGCGGCACCGAAACCTTCACCCGCGATCTCGCTCTCGGCCTGCTGCGCGAAGGGCATAGTCCGACGGTTTTCACGCCCGAGCCGGGCGCGATCGCGGACGAAATCCGGGCCGCCGGGGTGCCGGTTTTGGCGAATCTCGATGCGTTCGCGCGGCCGCCGGACGTGATCCATGCCCACCACGGGCTGCCGGCCTTGGCTGCAATCGCGCGCTTCCCGGGCACGCCTGCCATCTTCGTCGTGCATGACCGCCGACAATGGACGGATGTTCCACCCCTGCACCCTTCGATTGCAGCCTACGTTGCCGTCGACGAAAATGTGCTTGATCGCCTCCTTGTCGAGCGTGGGATCGACCAGCGCAAGACGCGAATCATCCATAATGCCGTCGACCTTGATCGTTTCAGACCGCGCCCGCCGCTGCCGGCGCAGCCGCGACGGGCGCTGGTCTTCAGCAACTATGCGCGCGAGGATGATCTGCTGCCCATTCTGCGCGAGGCTTGTCGTCTGCATGGGATCGCGCTCGACGTCGCCGGTGCCGGGGCAGGGCGGCAATGTGAACACCCCGAGGAGATTCTCGGCAACCAAGATCTTGTTTTCGGCAAAGGGCGTTGTGCGCTTGAAGCTCTCGCCGTCGGCTGTGCTGTCGTGGTCTGCGATTCCACGGGAATCGCCGGTCTGGTCGGCGAGCGTGAGTTGCGCGCCTGGCGGCGGCTCAATTTTGGGGCTCGAACGATCACGCGGCCGCTCTCGGTGCGGCTGATTGCGGACGAGATCGCCCGTTACGATGGCCCGCAAGCGCATCGGGTTGCGCGACGGATACGCGAGGAGGCTGCCCTGCCACGCCAGATTTCAGCCTTTGTCGAACTCTATCGGGAAGTGGTGTTGGCTCGACGCGACGAGGCCTCTTCGCCGGAGACAAATGCGGCGGCACTCGCCGCCGAGATCGTGGGCCTCTTTCCACCCTGGCGCCAGTTTTGTGGGGTGGCGGGGAATCTTGCGATGGCACAGGATCGGGGGGCCTGGTTCGAGCAGCAGACGACGCTGCTGCGCGAGCGGCTCGATGCGGTAGAACTCCAAGTTGACGCGCGTGCAAGGGCCATGGCGGAGGAACTGCAACGTCAGGGCAAGGACGGCGAAGCCGAAGCCGCTGAGCGCGAGCTCTGGCAACGCAGCCTTGCCGACCTGAGGGCGCGGGCCGACTGGTTTGAAGGGCGGTTCGAGGACGCTCTCGCCGAGCGGGATGCGGCGCGACTCGTTCTCCAGCAGATTGAGGCGTCGCCGCTGTACCGCTTGCGCCAGGCGCTCTCGCGGCTGCCGCTGGTGGGGTCCGCGCTGGCGTGGCGCTCGGGCTCGAGCCGACGCCGCGCCGCGCGGCTGTTTGGCGCGCACAAGCCTTGAGCCCGCTGATGGGGGCGAACGGACCGTCCGCACGCCTTTCGGGACTGCACGCGCCGACCGGGAGCTGGAGGCTATTTTGGGGGTCGCAGGTTTCTTCAGCGACGGGTAGCGTTTGAGTCGCGCTCCGGCTCGGAGTGCTTGGTTCCGAATCTCCAAACAATATCGACCGAGGTTGCTGATGTATCAGATTAAGATTTTCAAGGAGCCAGGTCGGCCGGCACAATGGCTGACTCTTGTTCTTTCAGGCTTGCTGACGCTGGGTGCTGCGACGCCAGGGGTAGCGGGTGGCGTCGGGCCGGGCCTGCTCGAAATCCCCCAGATGGGTTCGGCCCAAAGCGGCGTCGGGATCGTATCGGGCTGGAAGTGTGACGCCGGCACGGTCACGGCGCGCTTTGACGGCGGCAACCCGATCGAGGCCGCCTACGGCACCACCCGCGGCGATACCGTCGGCACCTGCGGCGATGATAATAATGCGTTTGTCCTGCAATGGAATTACGCGCTCCTCGGAGACGGCGCCCACGAGGTTCGGCTTTACGACGATGCGGTCGAGTTTGCTGCAGCGTCGTTTTCGGTCGCCACCTTTGGCGTGCCATTTTTGCGGGGGGCCATCGGGGAGTACGATCTCTTCGATTTCCCCGAGTCGGGCGACTCCGTCAATGTGGCCTGGCAACAGGCGGCACAGCGTTTCGTGATCGTTGGACTGACTTCCGCAGGTGGCAGTGCGGGGCATGGCCTGGCCGGCCCCAAAGGACCC
>VFKT01000241.1 GCA_009885395.1 Deltaproteobacteria bacterium
CGGCAGCGCGGGGCTGCTCGGCAGCGCGGGGCTGCTCGGCGGCGCCGGGCTCCCCGGTCGCCGCAGAGGTGTCGACCGCCGCCGTCTTCGGAGCGAAGAACGGACTCGTCCAGGCCGCCCCGCCGTCGCTCTGGAGGATCCGCAGGTACAGCCATTCTCCCGGTGCGAGCGGAGCGATCCCGACCGCCGCCGTGCTCTCGCGCGAGCCGTCGCCCTCGATGCGGCCGATGCGGCCATTGCCGCGAATGACTTCGATAGATTTGATCGGCGCCGTTCCTGCGATGCGCCACTCGAGCTCCGGTCGTGCCATCCCGGCTTCACTCTTCGGTAGCGGCAGAAGTTCCGCCCCCATCGGCAGGCCGTCGAGCGCGACTTCGACGAAAATCCTTGGACCGTTGGTGGCGTAGGTGCGGCGGGCAAGCAGCGTATCACGGATGGCGCGGCGGCTGCGCGCGTCGGCGGGCGCGTCGGTCATGACCCAGAGCCCGGCCACGCCGGAGTGTCCTCCGGCGAGCTGGGAGAGGCCGGGATGGCCGTCGTGGCCATCACTGGAACCGACGAAACCGAAACGATGCCCGAGCGCGAGTCCGTCACGCACAAAATTTCCCGCCTTTGCGTTGTAGATCGGATTCGGCGAGTCGGCTGATTCGCTCGAGCCGTGCACCGAGGCGATTTCGGTCACGGGCTCAATGCCCGGCGGCGGCATCCACGACCAATCGATCGGCACCGGGCCACCGGCTGAGTGGTGCGCAATCGTGATGGCGCCCGTTCCCTGAAGTGCCGACCAGAGCTCGTCTGGCGTGTCGCTTGCCTCATCCAGCGACGTGATAATGCGAGCTTGCGCGGGATCGAAAAAGAGCACATGGCGATGGCCCTGCACCCAATTGGTCCACTCGAAACCAGGGATCGCGACGAAGCTACCGTCGTGGTGGTGGCGCGTCACGCTGGCCCGGGTTTCCTCCCAGAGGCGTGGCGTCGTATCCAAGAATTCAAGACCCCAATGGTCATGGTCGGTGATCGCGACGACGTCGAGTCCGGCCACATCGCGTCCGTAGGTGAAGATCTGGTCGGGGGTCGCGCTGCCATCCGAAATCTGGGAGTGCACCTGCAGATCGGCCCAGAGCAGATTTGTCTTGAGTTCGGAATCAACGACCAGGGGGTTGGTCTCGGCTTCAAGGACGTCTTCGTGCGCTATAGCCGCAGCGTCGGCATCCGGGTGCATGACGCCGGCCGTCGCACGAACGGCGAGGCGATGGATGCCTTCGTGGAGGACGCGCACCGCAACCGTGGCGATGCCGTGCGCATCCGCCTCCAGCTTGACTGTGGCCGGAAATTCGAGCCCCGGCGTCTGCGGGTCGCCATCGAGGCGCAGCGCCATGCTGCCGGCGAAACTTGCGCCCATGTTTCCGGCGCGGTCGAGAACGGCGAGATGGAGCAACACCTCATCGCCGACGCGCGCGGTACCCGGCAACGAAGCCACGAGCAGCGCTGGCGGACCCGCCAGCACATCGACCGCCGGCGGGTCCGCGATCAATTTTCGCACGCCGTCGCCGTCGGCATCGACCCCGATCCAGAAGCGCGAGCCCTCCTCGGCAAAACGGTCGACGCGGGCGCGGGCTTCACCTGCGCCGTACTCGATTCGCACCTGCTCTCCTGGCTCGAGCGCGCGACCGGAGACGTGCAGCGCGAGAAGCTGCGGCCCGAGGGTTTCGGCGCGTAGCTTGACGCCCTTGGCGTTGGTCGTGATCGCGGTGAAGCCGGGCATCGCCGGAGCCGTGGTTTGCGGGGTATCCCAGCCCCAGAAGGGCGAGACCTGAAGCGTGATCAGGCCACCGACGGCGATACCGGCTGGGCCGACCTCGAAGATGATTGCGAAGCGATCGCGACTGCCCGCGGTGACGGTCTGACGTGAACCGTCTGCATGGCCATCCAGCCAGGCCCGCCCACCGCCGTCGCCCAGGTGGCGCGGCGCGGCGCGATCGGCGCGCATCTCGGCGAGGATTTCGGGATGGGTGAAGCCGGCACCTGTTTTGACGCCGACAAGAGCGGCTTCGTCGTGAGCCTCGTGTTCTGCAGCGGAGGGCAGCGCCACCCATGCCAGCAGCGCGAGCAGGGCAAGGCCCGAGGCAAGCGCCGGCCGCTTTGGGGAAACAAGCCTTGTCGCCCCGTCGCCGTGGGGCAGCGCCGGGATTCTGAGGCGCGCAGAGCGCCTTTTGGGGGAAACAAGCCTTGTCGCCCCGTCGCCGTGGGGCAGCGCCG
>VFKT01000343.1 GCA_009885395.1 Deltaproteobacteria bacterium
AGGCCTCGATCGCATCGCTGCCGCTCAGGGCTGTCAACACCCTCATGCTCTCGGAAAGAGCGGCGCGGGCGACCTCGAGGACCTTTTCGCTATCGTCGACGATCAGAACCGCACCTGGATCGACTGGCGCATCGTTCGAGACCTCGGGTGCACCGAGAACCTTCGAGACCTCCTTGTCGAAGGTCTCCTGCTTGAAGGGCTTGACAACGTAGCCGCTGACGCCGAGCCGGGCGATTTCGACAACGACATCCTTGCCGCTCTCGGCCGTGAGCATGATCACCGGAATGTCCTTGAGCCCGGCGTCGTCGCGGATCGCGGCTAGAGTCTGGCGGCCATCCATGACCGGCATGGTCACATCCAGCAGAATGAGGTCGGGCCGGTCAGCGCGAGCCACCGTGAGGCCCTCGCCACCATGCTGTGCCTCAATGAGCCGCACTCCATAGGCCTGCAGCGCGCGGCCGACCATGGTGCGAACCACCTTGCTGTCGTCGATTGTAAGCACTGTTTTCATGTTTTTCCCGCCCCATCACCCCTTCAGGATGGCCAAAGGCACACCCACAACGCCCCTGTATTCAGAACCAGTTCCACCGAGAGCGGCTGAGCGCTCGAACGGACGCAGTGGCGCAGCGGCGAACCCGATATGACCACCGGCGGTGAGAGCATGATCTCGGAACCACTCGCGCCGATCGCCCGCTTGATCGAGCCGCCGATCTGGTTGACCATCTCCCCAACGGCGTCGTGCACGGTTTCTTGATCGGGTTCGCCTTCTCCGCCGAGCATCGAGTTCGCGAGATCCACCGCCTGTTGCCAGCCGCAATAGACCACCAAGGTTCCCCCGCGCGTTCCCATCAGCGAGAGAGTCGCGATGAGTTCGGCGAAATCGCGATCGGCCTCGCCGGTATGGCGCGTCTCGAGAACGACCGCTTGCGCACTCGTTTCAAGGACCTCGCGGGTCGCCTGCTCAACCGTCGAATGAGTGATTTCCATAGAACTGACCGGGCTTCGGTCGGCTGCTGTCTGCACTTGAGGCCTCCTTCAAAAAAACCCCCGACGGCCTTCGCCAGGGTTGTTTCGCCAACTCAGGCGATGGCCGGCCCGACATCGACCGTTTCGGCCAAGACCCGGCAAAGCAAACCGAGCCCTGTCCAGGCCTCGTTGCCACGCTTCGCTTCGCGCGCCTCCAGCACCGCGCCGACCACGTCTTCAAGGGCCTCCGGCGTTGGTCCGCCTGCTCTGGCCCCGAGCGTGCGAAGCTTCGCATCGAGTTCCAGTGCCAGTCGGAGTTCCAGCAGAGCCTCGGCCAGCAGACGCTCGGTCGAAGCCGACGGTTGCGGACCTGCCGCCCAGACCCGATCGAGTTTATCCTTGATGATTCTAAAAGCATTTTCTGAGTCGCTCTCAAGGTCGGCGACGACCGCGTTTCGATCGAGGGTCGAGATATCGAGCCTCCCGATGCCGGCGACCGACCGTGTTGCCCGAAAAGCGGGATCGCCCGGCACGAAACTTTCGCCGTCGACGCCGATCTGGAGGACCACATCAGTGGGGTCCAGCCAAAGTTCCAGGGCCTCGATCGCTTGCGCGAGAGTGGCGGAGGGATTGCAAGAAAAACCGCTCAGTGCGTCGCCGTTGCAGTAGACATCCATCTTTCTTTCTCCTTTGTTTCCAAGCCAGTACCGACCTGGGCGAGGATTCCGTTGGCCCGCCGGGCCAGCCTGCGGTGCAGCCCAGCCGTCAGCCCTGCCAGGACTTCCACCCGCTCGGCCGCGAGGCCTTCTCGTTCGAAGCTGAAAAGCGTTGTCAAGATTCGGATGACCGGCTCGACTGCAGCCAGAGTCTCGATCGATCTCTCAAGAACCCCGAGTTCGCGAGCGGCTCGCTCGGTCTCCATGAGGTCGCCCCGCACCGCCGCAGCGGCGATGTCGTCTGCAACCCGCTCCGCTTCCCCGGCCAGAGTCGCCAAACGCAGGAATGCCGCCCTGATACCGCTGCCGATCGACCCGAACGGTTCCGGGTTATCACGCAACAGGCCCTCGCCTCCCGCCCTCGCTTCAGCGATGAAAAGGCCGCGGTACGCCTCGCGCAACACATCGTGCGACGGCTGCCGCCCATCCAGCGCTCGGGAGTAAAAGAATCCATCGCCATCGAACCCGGTGCGATGCACCCTCACAACCGTCTCGGCCCGGGCCAGTCGCTCGATCGCGGACCAATCGTTTCCAAGACGAAGCCGAACCAGCTTCGCAACAAATTCTGGGCGGATTTCATCGCGACAATACGGCGCACCGCAAGCCGAGGCATGGGCGCAGGGGGCGCAGGGAACAGCCGCATGAAGCAATAAATGGTCCTCGCCGTAGGGGCCCGTATCGTGCGGCAGGGCCGGCCCGAAGAAGAGCGCCACGATTGGTGTTTTGACGGCAGCAGCAAGATGCATCGGCCCGGTGTCGCCTGTGACGAGCAAGGCGCATTGTTCAAGCACCCCGGCCAATACAGCCAGGTCGGTGGCACCGCAGAGATCTCGCACCGCAACACCGGCCTGCTCGGTGACCGCCGCGGCGAGGGCACGATCGGCCTGCCCTCCAACCAGAACAGCCTCGATGCCTGAAGCCGCAAGCTCACGCACCACCGCAGCGAACGAAGCCACTGGCCATTGACGAATCTCCCGACTTGCGCCCAATTGGAAGGCGACCTGTGACCCGCAGCCGCCCTCGAGCAGGGCCTTGGCCTGCTCGCGGGGCTCTGCCTCAAGAGAAAAAAGCAAACGTCGCGGCGATGTGCCGCCGCCGCCAATCATACGATAGGTATCGACCAGGTTGAAGGGACTGCAGTCACGATGCAGGCACGATGCCGCGAAAAGCTGCGACCAATGCCCCCGAATCACGCGAAACCCATCGCCTGTTGCCGACCAGCCGCGGCTATC
>VFKT01000059.1 GCA_009885395.1 Deltaproteobacteria bacterium
CAGGGCCGCGTCGATGGCCCGGTCGAAAAGCAGGCAAGAGCCGGGCAGCACCATCTGGGACGGGCGGGTGTAGGCGAATTGCGGGTCGAGGCTGAGCAGGTTCAATAGATGGGTGGTGCCGCTGCGGTCGTGTCCGAGGATGATGAGCGGGCTGTCGCTGAGCTTCTGCTTCGCGATTCTCCTGCCGTACAACGCCCGCTCCAACAGGTTGAGAGGCAACATAAGCAGCGAGACGGAGAAAAGGACGACGACGCGCAGCGTAAAGCGGGCGTCGAAGCCGCCGTTGGCGCGCAGGATACGGCAGAGCGTGAACGGATCGGTGAAGGCGAGATAGGCCGGAAAGTGCACGGCTTCAGCCTGCGCGCGGCGGCGGCGCTCCGTCGGAAATCGCAAGAATACCTTCGAGGATCCCCAGGTACAGCGTGCCGTCCTTCGCGATGGCGGGCGAACCCCAATTGATGTCGAAGCTCTGCCCGAGGCCGATGAATTGTTTGAAGACCGGCTTGCCGGTGGCGAAATCGAGGGCGAGGAAATACCAGGCGTTCTCGCCATCAGGTTGCTGCTCGAAGGTGTAGAAATAAAGCAGGCCGTTGGTGGATAATTTGCCGACCACCGCCGGCACCCGCTCGGCTGCGGCCCATACCACGTCGCAGCCGCTCTCATCCTCCCGGATGTCGACCCGCATGATGCCGCCGGCAATTGCGGCTTCCGAGGTTCCGTGGAAGGCGCTGCGATAGCCGGAGTCGTTCTTGGCGACGATCGAGCGTCCCCAACCGATCGGCGAAATCTCGACGGCCGAAGCCTCGGCGCCAAAGAGCGGCACCCGGCAGATCTGACGCGGGCCATGCGTGACCGTCGCTCGCCGGTAAACCACCAATCCTGTGCGATCACCGCCGGCATCCGTGATGGCGACGTATTTTCGGCCGCGCGCATCGTCCATCAGGGTGGGGGTCGAGCCGGAGCCGTTGTTGATATTGCCATAGCGATACTGGTTGCTGCGCAAATAGGCTTCCCGCCAGACGATGGTTGGTTTGCCGCTGGCATCGGCCACCATGCGGTAGAGCGCGTAATCCGTGATGACGTACATGCCGTCGGCATCAGCCGAGAGGCTGTTCTGAATTTCTTCGCCGTCAAAGTGCTGTACGGCCACCTTCGCCGAAGCCGGGTCGAGGGTGCCGACCCGGCCGAAACGGCTGACCCACCAAATTCGCCCGGCGTAGTCGGGCATGACGGAAGTGATCGGGTCGCATTCGCCGCTGGCAAACAAATTGTTGATATCGAAACAATCGTGCGGCGCCCAGGGTTTCAGATCCCATGAATCCGTGACATGAAACTCCCAACGTCCGTCGGCGGTCTGGCGGTGGGCAATACGTTGGAGGCGTTGGTCGGCATCGGCGAGGACCACGCGGTCTTCGTTGTCGAGATAGAAATAGCTGCCACCGCTGGTATCGAGGAAGATCAGATCGAGATTCAACTTCACCGCCGCTTCAAAGGTGGAGGGACGGGTGATCAGCTTATGCGTCGCCAGCAGCTTCAGAGTATGGGGTTCGAAGAGGTTGATCTCGAAGCCGAGGAACGAGGCGCACATCGCGAGGACCAGTCCATTCCTGTCGAACGTGATGGTCGGGCAGACGCCACCGGGAAGAGGTGAGACGCTGCGGCTTTTTACCTGCAAATCGACGCCTATCGGACCTCCGGTGACGTGTACGTCGGAGTTGTAGGCGTTGCCGTGCAGACCACCGCCCTCGAAGGCCATGAAGGGGTGGAGGATCTGTTTGGTGGCAAAGCCTTTCAGGACCTGCGGCGTAGTCGGGTAGCGGACGAAATTCGGGCCGGCGAAGCGCGCGCCGACGATTGCCTCGGGTTCGCTCCCCGGGGCAAGCCAACCCGAGAAGAGCACGACGAGGATCAGCAGTGGAATCGCGATCACGCCGAAAGAGAGGATTTTCAGCAGGCGGCTCATTCTCTCCCCAGTCGCCGATCAGGATTCGAAGTGGCGCCGTCGCGAGATGTGTCGACGTGGGCGTCTCGTCGTCCAGCGGCCGCTGGACGATCGGGCCTCGAGGCGGCCCAGTCGTCGTTCGGTCTTCCAGGGGCAAGCAGGGTTGGGCCGACGTTCTGCGGCAAGACAGCGGCCGGAACCGGCCTGTAGGGCTGGGTCTCCAAGGTTCCTCTGGTATTTCAGACAGGCGCGTCTGTCTATCGCTCTCGGGTAGCCTCTCGTGCCGAGAGCAGTTGGCGGGCGGTTGAACCGGCGCGACCAAGGTGGCAGACCTTTACGCAGGATGAGCGCCGAAAGCTTCGAGCTCCGCAGCGGCGAGACCTGGCGCAACCCCTTCGCAATGTACGCGGCCTTGCGCGATCACGCGCCCGTCCACCATGTGGGCAAGGGTGATTTCTACGTCCTGACACGCTTCGCCGATGTCTGGGCTGCGGCCGGCGATTCGGCGACCTTCTCTTCGGCAAGCGGGCTCACCGTCACGTCCGGGGATGTCGAAACGAAGGCCCTCGGCGCGGCTACGCCCATGGTCTTTCTCGACCCCCCGGAACACACGATTTTCCGCGCTCAGGTGACAAAGAAGCTGACGCCGCGGAAGGTCTCGACAATCGAGCCCGCGATTCGCCAGTTTGTGATTGAGAGGCTGGACCGGCTCCGCGAAATGGGTCGTGGCGATATTGTCGCCGAGCTCTTCAAGCCGCTGCCAAGTTTCGTCGTCGCGCATTACCTCGGTGTGCCGGTCGAGGATCGGGTTCTTTTCGACCGCTGGACCGAAGCCATCGTGCAGGCGGCGTCGGGTGGCAATCCGACTTCGGCAGGCGATCGTTTCGCCGAACTGCTCTCCTACTTCGCCGAGCTGGTCGCCCGTCGCCGGATCGAACCGGCGGACGATATCGTTTCCGACCTGACACGGCTCGGCGAGGATAATGTCACGACGGCCCGGATTCTTGGCTTTGCGTTCACCATGGTGACGGGCGGTAACGATACCATCACCGGGATGCTTTCCGGATCGGCCTGTCTCCTCACGGAACACCCCGGGCAGCGGGCGCTTTTGCTCGAGCGGCCGGAACTGATTCCGAATGCGGTTGAAGAGCTTCTCCGGCTCACCTCGCCCGTGCAGAACCTGGCCCGCACCACCACGCGCGCGGTCGAGCTTCATGACGTCAAGATCCCGCAGGGGAAGAAGGTTCTGCTCGGCTATGCGGCGGCGAATCGCGATGAGCGGGAATTTGGAGGAACAGCTGCGGAATTCGCTATCGAGCGCAAGATCAAGAAGATTCTCGCTCTGAGTTACGGCACGCATTATTGCATCGGTGCCGCGGCGGCGCGCTTGCAGGCCCGGGTGGCGCTCGAGGAGCTATTGGGGCGCTGTCCCGATTTCCAGGTCGACGTCGACGCCGGCGTCTACGCACCCGGCTCTTACGTCCGACGGCATCTCTCGTTGCCCTGGACGGCAGGGCGGATTTGAGCTCGGGCTTGATGATCGAGGGCCCCATGACCAGCCCCTTCCTTGCCCGCAGCGTTGCCGAGCACGTCGCCGGCAACGCGCTCGCCTTCGCGATCCGGGATGGCTTCCCCGTCAGCCCGGGGCATACGCTCGTCGTTACCCGAAGGCCCGTTGCCACCTTTTTCGAGGCGACGGCCGAGGAGCAGGCTGCGGTGATGGCCTTGGTGCACGAAGTGAAGCAACGGCTTGACGACAGCCACCGGCCCGACGGCTACAACGTGGGCTTCAACGCAGGCGAAGCGGCCGGGCAAACGGTGGCGCATCTCCATATCCACGTCATTCCCCGCTACCATGGCGACCGGCCGGATCCTCGCGGTGGCATCCGCTGGGTGCTCGCCGACAAAGCCGATTATTGGACACAGCCTTGACCTTGCCCTTCCTTGAGAAACTGCTGCAGGTGCTCGCTCAGGGTGGCTTCTCGTCAACGTATAAATACTCGGTACTGCTTGGGCTGATCGACCTCTGTGTCGAGGCTGGCCATCCACCCACCTCGGTGACCACCAGACAATTGGCTCGACGGGTGGTCGAGCTTTATTGGCCGCAAGTGCGTCCCTACCCGGCGCTACAGGCGGTGCTTCGTCAGAATTCGGGTGGGCAGGCCAGGATCGCCTGGCGCGTCGGCCAGTTCCGCCAAACCCATCCCGACCTCATTTCCCCTCCACGCTTTGGGCCTCGGGCCCCGGTTGGTTTCGACGCTCTACTTAGCGAGGTGGAATGGGAGCTGGTGCGCCAGCCGCTCCCCCTGTTACAGCGGGTCGGCGGGGGCGAGGAGCGATTCCTCTATACGATCGGTTGGGACCAGCACGTCCGAAAGTCGACCTTCAACGTCTATAAACAAGGCGGCGGTGGCTCGTTCGACAACAGGATCCTGCTGCAGCCGGAGGCAGCGCAATCGCTGGTCGCCCTCGCTTCGGTGATCCGCCCGCTGGTGCAGCAGCATTGGATCGTGCGGGTGCAAAAGATCAACCGGTTGGCGGAAGCAGAGCTTGATTCCTTTCTCTTCGGCACGGAGCGAATTGCGCTCCGCGCACTCCAGGCGCCGCTTCGTGCGCTTCAGGACGGTCGCTGTTTCTACTGCAACAATTCCCTGAGTAACGCTGCCAGCGAGGTGGATCATTTCCTCCCCTGGTCGCGCTACCCCGACGATGGCCTGGATAATCTGGTGCTCGCCCACGATCGCTGCAATCGGGAGAAACTACATTTCCTTGCAGACCTCGACTTCGGGCATCGCTGGGAGGCGCGCAGTCGCGAACAATCGGAAAGGCTGGACGAACTCGCCGCGACGGCCGCCTGGAGCCGCGATCGCGCCCGAACCTTTGGCGTAGTGGCCAGCGTCTACCAGGGCTTGCCCGAAGGCGTACGGCTTTGGGCGGGCCGGGCGGGGTTGCGCCGCCTCGAATCCGGCGATTTGTCCGGGGTGCACGGCTTCGGCCGGGGGCTGCTGGTCGCCTGAGACATTGAGCGGTTGCAAGGCTATCGCGAGCAGATGGGGTGGGGGGAAGCGGGCGAATGAGGGAGGCTCCATCGATTCTGGTGGCGGACGACGATGCAGGTCGTGCCGACGGCCTTCGCGCGCAGCTCGTAGCCGAGTTTCCGCAGGCTTTCGTTCTTGTCGTTCGGGCGGCCGAGGCCTTGCGGGCCACGAGTCCAGACGCCGCGTGGGACTTGCTGGTGCTCGGTATCGGCGGATCCGCGCCCGACGGCGAGGACCTTATCAAGGCCCTTTTGCAGGCCTCGTCGATTGTGCCGGTGCTCGTCGTGGCAGAGGTACTGGAATCGGCACGCCTCTGCGGATTGTTGCAGGCCGGTGCCACCGAAGCTTTCGATTTGTCGCGGGGCGGGGGCGTGTTGCTGCCCCTCGGCATCCGGCGGGCCCTCGATCATTCGGAGCTGGCCCGGCGCAATGCGACGCTCGAAAGCCAACTTGCACAGGCCGAACACGCGTCTTCGATCAACACGCTGATGGCTGGCATCGCGCACAACCTGAACAATCCGCTCACCACTGTACAAACATTTCTTGACCTCTTGCCCGAGCGCTGGGAATGCGACCCCGAGTTCCGGGGCGGCTTCTTTTCCCTGGTTCGCGAGGAAGCTTCACGGATTCAGTCCCTGATCAGCAGCATGATGCTGGCCGTGACCGTCCCGAGCGGTTGGCGGCAGGAACCCTGGCCGCTCACGGATCTGTTCGGCGAACTGGATCTACACGCCCGTGCGCAGGCGAACGGCAAGGCCCTGCAATTCGAGTTCAGGGCCGAGGCCGGGCTACCGCAACTGGTTGCGGCGCGCGAGGCCGTCAAGCAAGCGCTGATTATCCTGCTCGATAATGCGATCGCTTTTTCGCCGCCCGATGGGGCGATCTCGCTGAATGCCCGACGGGCCGAAGCGGCGCCGGCCGGGGCTCTGACGATCGAAGTCGCAGATCAGGGCCCCGGCGTGCCGGCCGAACAGAGGGAGCGTATCTTCGAACCTTTTTTTACGACGCGCAGCGGCGGACTCGGGATTGGCCTTTTTGTCGCGCGTTCGGTGGCGCGCGTCCACGGTGGCGTGCTGCAGATTCGGGTCGGGGCTGGGCCCGGCGCCCGCTTCGTGCTCGAACTGCCATCTGCCCGCCCTGGAGGTTGAAGGGGTCGCCGGAGGGAGCTGCATGATCAGGCGGCTGGCCGAGTGGTCGGTCGTCGACTGAAGCGCCCGCCGGAAGGACCTGCTCTTCTGACGATTCTCATCGGGATCAAAGATTTTCACTTGTAATGGGTCCTGTTTGTGGTCATACTAAATTGAAGTCCCTCGCGGAAAAGTGGATTTTTCCGCTGATCGGCTGTTACTTAATTATAAACTGACCAGCCCCGGCACCTTAGGAGTACATGCCATGCGTCGCACCCCATCAAACCACCAACGGCTTGCCCATCTGCCAGCGCGTCGCGACGCTGAGAGTGGAGTCCGTCTTCTCCTGCCCGCCGTCATGCTGGCAGCCCTGTTTGCGTTTGCTCTGGTGGCCCCGAGTCGGGCCACGGCCCAGATCTGTGGCGATGCCGTCGTCGCCGGGAGTGAGCAATGCGATCCGAGCTGTCCGGTCGAGCACCAAAACGCGAGTGGGGGCTGCCAGCTCTACATCAACGGCAACCCGGCCGAGGGGGCCTGCACCACCGGCAGCGACTGCTTCCGTGCCTTTAGTTGCTGCAAGTTCAACTGCAATTACGTCGGCAACGGGGCGGTGTGCGACGACGGCAATGCCTGCACCAGCATTACCACCTGCAACCAACTCGGGCTGTGTGGCCACGGACAAAACAGTGCCAATGGCTCGGCCTGCGGCAGCACATCAACGACCGAGTGTACGCTCCCGGATACCTGCGATGGCGGCGGCGTTTGCCAGGCCAATGATAGATCGTCGGGGACCACGGCGGCGAGTTTTTGCGGCGACAGCAACACCTGCACCGCTGATCAATGCAATGGCTCGGGCGGCTGCCTGCACCCGAGCCTTGCCAACGGGACTCTCTGCCGCGAGGCGAGCGACCTCTGTGACGCCACGGAAACCTGCTTGAGCGGGGTCTGCCCGGCAGACGCCATGGCGGCGAGAGGGAGTTCCTGCCGTGTCAGCGCAGGCGGTTGCGACTTTGACGAAACTTGTACGGGGCTCTCTCCCGCATGTCCGTCCGACCAATTGCAAGCTGGCGGGACCGAATGTCGCGCCAGTGCGGGGACGTGCGATTTTCCGGAAGCGTGTACCGGCACCAGCGCGATGTGCCCGGCAGACATCGTCGAGACGGTGGGTGTCCCCTGCCGCCCCGCAGACGGCATTTGCGATGCCGCCGAAACCTGCACGGGGAGTTCGGGGGCCTGTCCCAGCGACGCGGTCGTCGCTTCGTCGGTGGTCTGTCGCGGATCGACCGCTCTCTGCGACGCCGCCGAGACCTGTGACGGTTCGACCAAGTCCTGCCCAAGTGATCTGCCCTCGGCACCCGGGGCGGTGTGCCGCCCGCAGCCCTGGGAAGTTGTGATCTTGACGAGATCTGCGACGGGGTGCAGACGACCTGCCCGGCCGACGCATTTGCGAGCACCGGGACGACTTGCCGCGAACTGAGCGGCGCCTGTGATCTCCCGGAACTTTGCACAGGCAACGATGGTGTCTGTCCGACCGACGATTTCGTGACCGCGGGCACCGACTGTCGTCCGGCGGAGGGCGTCTGCGACGAGGTCGAATTGTGCTCGGGCGATGCGGCGGCCTGCCCGGCCGATGCCAAGGCGCCGGAGGGTGAGGAATGCCGGGCCGCGTCTGGCCTTTGCGATGCTGCCGAGGCCTGCAACGGCAGCTTGAACGATTGTCCTGTCGACCTGCCGGCCGCAAGCGGCAGCGCGTGCCGTGTCGCAGACGGGGCGTGCGATCGCACCGAAACCTGCGACGGTCTTGCCACCACCTGCCCGGCGGACAGCAAGCGGGGAGCAGGGGAGGAATGCCGCTCATCGGCCGGGATCTGCGATCTTGTCGAGACCTGTGATGGTCTCGACAATGCCTGTCCGTCAGACGTGGTTTTGGAGGCCGGCACCGCCTGTCGCGACTCGGCCGGCGTATGCGACGTGGCTGAGGTCTGCGACGGCAGCAACGGTGGCTGCCCGGCCAACGCTTTTCGCGCCGCGGACATCTCGTGTCGAGTTGCGGCGGGCGTCTGTGATGTCGCCGAGACCTGTAGCGGCGCCGCGGCAAACTGCCCGGCCGATAGCAAGAGAACGTCGGTGTGTCGTGAGGCAGCGGGCGGCTGCGATCCCGCAGAGTCCTGCGATGGTAGCGCAGATGCGTGTCCTTCGGATCTGCGCTCGCCCGCGGCTACGACCTGCCGGGCCTCGGTAGGTGCGTGCGATTTGGTTGAACTCTGCGATGGCTCGACTGTGGCCTGCCCGGCCGACGCGATGCGCGCTTCGTCCTTCGAGTGTCGGGTCTCGGGCGGAGATTGTAACCCGTCTGAAAATTGCACCGGGAGCTCCGGGCTCTGTCCTGAAGACATCAAAACCGTTGCGGAATGTCGCGGTTCAGCCGGTGTCTGTGATCCAGCCGAGGCCTGCGACGGCGTCGTCGATAGCTGTCCGGCAGATCAACTCAGCCCGGGTGGGACCGAGTGCCGCCCCCAAACCGACGTCTGCGACATCGCTGAAGAGTGCACCGGGGTCGCGGTGGATTGTCCGGTCGATTCGCTTCATCCCGACGGCACGGTCTGCGACGATACCGATGATTGCACCGTCGATGATCAATGCGAATCCGGAGTTTGCCTGGCGGCCGCGGAATATGCCGTGAACCGGCGCGCCGGTTTTGGACCAGAGGCCGTGCTGGCTGACGATCTGAAGGTTTACGCCGCAGCAGGCATGGCTTCCTTCTCGAGCGGCGCCGGCTCCGAGGATGGCACCACCATCATCTCGAGCCGGATCCGGCTGGGAGGAGGCGCTTCGATCGCGGACGTCGAGTCGTCGCTCGTGGTTGGGAAGGGAGAGGTGCGCGGTGGGTTCGGTCCTTTCCCGGTACTGCCGGATTTCGATATCCGCTATCCAGCGCCCACAGTGATTTGCGGCGGTGCCGACGTCCTGGTCGGGATGGGCGTCACTCAGGATCTCCCGCCGGGGACCTATAATATCGGTTTCCTGGCGGATAGGGCGGTGCTGAATCTTTCGGCCGGGAACTACAGTTTCTGCGAGTTGGAGGCCTATAACGAGGCGCAGATCCTGGTTTCGGGCGGGGACGGCGGGGAGGACGAGACGACGATCGACGTGCTCGGGGATTTCCGTACCGGCTTCGGGGTGGTGGTGGCCGCCACGGGCAATGACACTCCGGCGCCGAAGTTGCGGGTGGCAGGCGGTGTCTTCATCAAGAATGATAATACGATCTTGGCGCATCTCTACGCACCCGGCGCCTCGATTCGGGCCGGACGCGGCACCGACCTGCGCGGCAGCATTGTCGCCAACGTATTGACGGCGAAAGTCGCTGGCCGGGTCGGTTGTTCGCTGCACTGAGACGGGAGTTAGCTGGGGCCGCGGCGCCTGTCCGCGCGGCGCCCAGCGGTACGAGACAGGCGCGGTACGAAGAAGGGGCAGCCGCGGTTTCAGACGGAATCTGGTTCGAGACGGATCAAGATCTGGCCTTGACTGACACGCTCGTCGGCTGCGATCGCAATTTCGACGACTGTGCCGGGCATCGGCGCCACGACCGGATTCTCCATCTTCATGGCGTCGATCACCGCTAGCACTTGACCGGCCTCGACCCGCTCGCCCGCGACCACCCGGATTTCCAGCACGCGTCCGGGCACGATCGCGCGCACCAGGGGATCGGCGGCCGTGGCGACTTCGTGTGCTTGTCCGGCCTCGAGGTCGGTACGACGGAAGACGAAACGCCGGCCACGAATGATGGTCTCGACGAAGGTGCCTTCGAGACGAAGCTCGACCGCATGGCGCTGGCCATCGAGGAGCACCGTCATGCGCCGGGCTGCCTCTGCGAGAAGCCTGATCTCCGCCGAGGTGCCGGCCCATTCGACCGTGACTACCCGCGGTTTTCCCTCGAGCGTGATTTCGACAAGGCTGCCATCCCGCTCCAGCAAAGAGAGCTTCATTCGCCCGCTCCGAGCCGCCAGCCGGCGAGGTGCTGCCACGGGGAATCGACCTGCTCGCCGACGGAGACTCGAACCGCGCGGCGCTCCCCGGCCAGCGCCAAGGCAGCGGCTGCCGCAGCGGCCTGGAAAAGCTGTGGTTTGACCTGCGACGGCGTCCACCCTGCAGCCCGCGCAGCGGCGAGTCCGATATGGGGACGTCCTTCGCGAAAGCGTGGATCGTCGAGCAGATCGCGCAGGAACCCCCCGGTGGTCTCGACACCAAGCACGACGGTCTCCTCGAGGGCGCAGCCGAGCCGCGCCAACGCTTCGTCGCGATTCGCGCCATAGGCGATGATCTTGGCGATCATCGAATCGTAGTCGGGCGAGACAGTTCCGCCCGCAACCACACCGGCATCGACCCGCACGCCAGGACCGCTCGGAAACTGGAGACGCTCGATCCGACCAGGGCAGGGCACGAAGCCGCGTCCCGCATCCTCGGCGCAAAGCCGGGCCTCGATCGCATGCCCGCGCGGCTGCAGATCGTCCTGTAGCCAGGGCATGCGCCCCCCGCTGGCCACCAGAAGTTGCGCCATGACCAGGTCGATCCCAAGAATCAGCTCGGTGACGGGATGCTCGACCTGTAAACGAGCATTGACCTCGAGAAAAAACCACTCTTCGTCACGCACCAGGAACTCGACGCTGCCGGCGCCTTCGTAGCGGACGGCCTCGGCCAGCCGGATGGCATCGCGGGCCAGCCCTTCCCGGACATGCGGCGAGAGGCCCGGCGCCGGTGCTTCTTCGATGATTTTTTGGTGGCGGCGCTGCAGCGAGCAATCGCGCTCGTGGAAATGCAGCACCCGGCCATCGCGCTCGCCGACAATCTGAATTTCAACATGGCGAGCCCCGTCGATGGCGCTCTCGACGTAGACGCGCGGGTCGCCAAAAGCGCTCTCGGCCTCGCGGCTGGCGGCGGCCAGCGCCTGCCCGAGGTCGTCGTAGCGAGTGACGCGACGCATGCCGCGCCCACCGCCACCACCGGCCGCTTTGACCAGGAGCGGCAGGGTGAGACTCCGTGCGCCATCGAGCAAAGCTTCCGGCGAGGTCGAAGGTTCGCAGCCCGGGATGACCGGAATGCCGAGCGAAACCGCGCGGCGCCGTGCCTCGATTTTATCACCGACGGCGGCGATGGTCTCTGCGGAAGGCCCGATGAAGATCAGCCCTGCCTGCGTGACGGCGCGGGCAAAGGCGGCGTTCTCCGAGAGAAAGCCGTAGCCCGGGTGGATCATGGCGCAGTCAAGCCGTTGCGCGGCCTCGATCAGGCGGCCCGGCGCCAGATAGCCGCCTGGTCCGATATCGACGGCGTCGTCGGCGAACCCCACGTGCGGCGCCTCGGCATCGTCTTCCACAAAGACCGCAACCGTGCGCAGCCCGAGCGTGCGGCAGGTGCGCATGATGCGCAAAGCGATTTCGCCCCGGTTGGCGATCAGGATGCCTCCCGCCATGCGGCTCACATCCGGTAGACGCCGGTTCGCGTCGGGGGCCAGGCAGACGAGACCGCCGTCGCCAGAGCGAGGCCGAGCGCCGAGCGGGTTTCGACCGGATCGATGATGCCGTCGTCCCAGAGCCGTGCGGTCGAGAAAAGGGCATCGCTCTCGCGTTCGAAGCGCTCCCGGATGGGGGCTTTGAAGTTCGCCTCGTCCTCGGCGGAAGCGTTGGTTTCCGCGCGCACGGTCCAAAGCGTGCTTGCTGCCTGCTCGCCGCCCATCACGGACGTGCGTGCATTCGGCCACGCGAAGAGGAAACGAGGCTGGCAGGCGCGTCCGCACATGGCGTAGTTGCCGGCGCCGTTGGAAGCCCCGATCAGCAGCGTCAGCTTCGGCACCTCGGCGTTGGCGACGGCATGCACCATTTTGGCGCCGTCCTTGGCGATACCGCCGTGCTCATATTGCTGCCCGACCATGAAGCCTGTGATGTTCTGCAGGAAGAGTAGGGGCACGCCTCGGCTGGTGCAGAGTTCGACGAAATGCGTCCCTTTCAGGGCCGACTCCGAGAAGAGTACGCCATTATTGGCGATGATGCCGACCATTTGACCGTGGATGCGGGCGAAGCCGGTGACCAGCGTCGGTGCATAACGGGCCTTGAACTCGGCAAAGCGCGAGCCGTCGACCAGCCGCGCAATGATTTCGTGGACGTCGTAGGGTTGGCGAACGTCGCGCGGCAGGATGCCGTGGATTTCGGCCGGGTCATAGGCCGGATCTTCGGGCTTGGCATCGGGTCTTGATCCCGCCTGCGGGGGTGGGCCAAGCGTCTCGAAAATGCGCCGTGCGATGCCGAGCGCATCGCGATCATCGCCCGCCAGATGGTCGGCCACGCCGGAAATCCGGGTATGCACGTCGCCGCCACCGAGGTCCTCGGCGGTGACGATCTCGCCCGTTGCGGCCTTGACCAGAGGCGGACCAGCGAGGAAGATCGTGCCCTGGTTGGCGACGATGATGGCTTCGTCCGACATCGCCGGCACATAGGCCCCACCCGCCGTGCACGAGCCCAGCACGACGGCGATCTGGGCGATGCCCTGCGCCGACATGCGGGCCTGATTGTAGAAAATGCGTCCGAAATGCTCGCGGTCGGGGAAAACTTCCGCCTGCAAGGGCAGGAAAGCGCCGCCTGAATCGACCAGATAGACGCAGGGCAGGCGGTTTTCGAGCGCGATCTCCTGTGCGCGGAGATGTTTCTTGACGGTGATCGGGAAGTAGGTGCCGCCCTTCACCGTGGCGTCGTTGGCGACCACCATCGCCAATCGGCCCTGGATCCGGCCGATGCCGGTGATCAGACCCGCTCCCGGGGCGAGACCTTCGTAGAGGTCATGCGCCGCGAGGGAGGAGAGTTCGAGAAACGGGCTGCCTTCGTCAAGTAGAACGTCAACTCGATCGCGCGGCAGCAGCTTGCCACGCCCGGTATGGCGTTGTCGCGCGCTCTCGGAGCCGCCGCGGGCTGCCTTCTGGCGAAGCGCAGCGACGGCCTGCGCACGTGCCCGGGAATGAGCCGCGTTCTCCTGGAAGGTGGTGTCGCCTGTCTTGATATGGCTCTTGATGCGTTCCACGTCAGGCCCGCTTTCAGGTCCAGGGGCCGGGGCGACGGGCCAGCGCCCGGTCGAGCAGTGTTTGCAAGGCGCGTTGCACGATGCCGGCGCGGGCCGATTGGGTCGCGTCGTCATCGCTTGCGAAGCCGCGCAGATGGATCGGCTGGCCGACGATCACATGGTGTCGGGCCGGTAGAGGCAACAGGCCACGCGGGCCCAGCCAGGGGAAAAGCGGCGTCAATGCCAACTCGGGCAGGCCGAGGCGGCGGCCGAGGGCTTCGAGGTCGACGAGAGCCGGGGCGCGGTCCTCGCCACCGGCGATCGCCACTGGGACAATCGCGGAATCGGTGGCGAGCGCGAGTCGCACGAAGGCTGGGTTCAGGCGTCCAATGCGCTCGGGCCGTCGAGCGTCGAGACTGCGCGGATCTTCGGGCAGCGCCAGCAGGGCTTCTTCCTCGCGCAGCAACTCGATCGCGGTCGCCGTATGGGC
>VFKT01000066.1 GCA_009885395.1 Deltaproteobacteria bacterium
ACCCACACCACCCGGACCCACACCACCCGGACCCACACCAACTCTCAAACCCCGCGCCTTCCACGGCAACGTCACCATCAATGCAGCGACGGCGAAAATGCACTTGGTTGAGGTAGCGGAGGAAATCATCGCAGTGCTCGCCGCCGAGCCCAATGCGAACGTTAAGGTCACGCACGAAATTGGAGTGGCCTTCCCTTCCGGTGCGTCAAATCAAACCACGTACGCTGTTACAGAGAACGCCAAGACGTTGAGCTTCAGGAATACGGATTGGGAATGAGGGCGTGACGTTTTGTCGCGGGTTGAAACCGCCCGCGCCGTCTCGCCTATGCCGACTTTTGTAGTAAATATCTCGTATGGAAACGCTATGAGCAAGAAAATCACCCAGCAGGACACCGCCGCCGTATTTCAGCGAAAGGCCGTCCGCCGCACCCTGCATAACGACGAATGGTGGTTTGTCATTACCGACATCGTTGCCGCCCTGACGAATGCCGTCGATCCGTCAGACTATTGGAAGAGGATGCGCAGGTGCGACCCCGCTTTGCGCCTGGACAGCCAGGGGGGCGGACAAATTGACCCCGCCCTGGCGCTGGACTTCAAGACGGCAGGCGGGTGGCAGAAAATCAAGTGCTGGAACACGCAAGGCATTTTCCGCTTGATTCAGTCCATCCCCAGCCCCAAGGCCGTACCCTTCAAATCCTGGCTGGCCAAGGTGGGCAAGGAGCGTCTGGATGAGATCGTGAACCCCGAGCTGGCGATGGGGCGGATGCAGGAACTTTACAAAAAGAAGGGCTATACGAAAAAGTGGATCGATAAGCGCATGCGCGGCATTGCGGTGCGCCAGGACTTGGTCGGTGAATGGAAAGCGCGCGGCGTAGCGTCCCGCGTGGAGTTTGCGATTCTGACCAACGAGATCATGCAGGACACCTTGGATCTGAAGGTGGGCGAGTATAAGCAAGTGAAGTCGCTAGCGCCGGAAAATCTGCGCGTTCGAATAACTGACATCGAATTCGTCCTGACCATGCTCGGCGGGGTAATGACCACCAAGCGGCATCGCGACCGCGACTCGCAAGGCATCGCGTCGCTGAAAAAAGCTGCGAAAGATGGCGGCGCGGTGGCGGGTAGAACGCGCAAGGATATTAAGCAGAAAAGCGGGAAACCGGTGGTGCGCCGCAGCAACTACTTGCCCCCGCCGGCAGATGGTGCGGTGCTCAAAAAATGATGTGGCGTCTGTGAAGCCGACGAAACGCAAGGCGATTGCGCCCAAGAAGAAACTGAAGGGCGATCGGACTTGACCGCTCCGTCACGGGCCTTACATCAAACCCGCAAGCCCCTGACCTGCCGAGAAGACCCCTCCTTCAAGCCGCCGCTCGGCATTTGCCGTATACCGGCGCGGGAGCTTGCCGCCGCCAACGTCCGGTAGGTGGCACTGTCAAATCGGGGGTTTGTGGCACCTACGATCAACCGCGAGGGTCGAGCCGAGTCCTTCATCCAAATTCGTGATGACGGCTGCGGCATGGCCGAGGGTGCGCTACCGGGACGGGGCCTCTCGAATATGCGCAACCGTGCGGCCGATTTGCACGGTACTCTCGAAATCGTCCCCACCACGAAGGGCACCCGCATTCGGCTGAGCCTGCCACGCATCCGGACGGAGAAAGCGAAGCCGCGCTGAAGTTCGAGCCCCGGGGCGAGAGGCCAGCCGGCCCGAGGCAGCGTCACAAGCCGGCCTCGCACCAGCCGCGGACAGACTCCTCCCATCTACGGCACGGCCACCTCGCCCGACCAGGTGCCGAGCTGCACCGTCGCCGTGGGTCGGTCGAGTACCGGACTCCAGACCAAAGAGAACGTCATCCCATGCGTCGTGAGGGTTCCCGAAACCACGTCGGTGCCCTCGTCCCATCTGAGCCGACCGTCCACCGCCACGCCCGCAATCAGCTCGACACCGCGCATCTGAACGCCGGTGGTCGGACCGGCCATAAAGCGATACCGGCCACCGCGTAGGCCACGGCCCCGCGAGGCGAAGAGGGCGGGCCGACGGTTCAGCACGTCGGCCAGCGTGGCCAGGGCCGCCGTCACCAGACGGCGTTGGGCCACGTCAAGCGGCGGACCCACGGCCGCCGGCACCGCGTCCAGCGCTGGCCAGAAGGCATCCAGCACCCGCACCGGTGGTGCCGCAGCTGCACAACTCGCGTCAGCGATCGCCCCGGTCGCGATGAACTCGCGCACCAGCAAGGGACTGCAATCCCGAATCGTACCCAGCGCCGTGACATGCACCGCGTTTGCCACCGTGACGAAGATCGCGCCTGGGAAGCGCGCCGCCACCAGCTCTGCCCCGGCGACTGGCGTGATCGTGTCAAGATCCCCGTTCAGGACCAGCACCGGAACATCGGGGTACGTGCGCGGCGTGGGAAAAGGTGGGATCGGCGCAGCCGCTGCCGGCCAGTCGAGACAAACGCCGTAGGCATTGAAGGGGGACGCAAGCCAGGTTTCGAGGTCGAAGGGCGAAAACATCTCGGGCGTGCTGGCAGCAAGCCGGTCGATCGCAGCCCTGTACTGGACGCGACGCAGCGCGGGCTCGGCCGTCATAGCATAGAGTTGTGGGTAATCGGCACAGCTGGCTGCGTTCTCGAGGGCTTGCGAGTAGTATCGTCTTCCATAAAAACCGGCCCGCTGCTCCCCGGCCAGACGCAGAATGGGCAACGGATCGCCGTCAAGTGCGGCGCGGACAGCGGGATCCAGTTCGCGGTAGATCTGCCACTCGTAGGTGGCGTTCGAAACCAGCGCCGCAAGCGAGGGCGCGTCAAGCGTAATGGTCTGCCGACGGCCACGGGAGTCGGTCGCAAGACCGACCAGGGGGGCAAGCCGCAGTTCTGCCACCAGCGCGGCCAGCCGATCAACCGGGTCACCACCGATGGCCGCGCAACCGGCATCGCGCCCACAAGCGCGGCGCAGAGCGAAGCGGATTCCCTCCCCGATCTCGGGGTACCAGGGGTCGAGCCCTTCCACGCCATAGGCCGCATCCAGCACGACGCTCCGCACACGCTCGGGGTGGTAGAGGGCGAAGGCCTGCGAAAAGAAGGTGCCGTAACTATCGCCGTAGACGTGCACGCTATCGAGGCCGAGCGCATCGAGGACGGCGGCCACGTCATCGACAGCAAAGGCGGTGCTGTAGCGCCACGCCCGCGGCCCGAGCTTCGCACCACAGCGCGCGATCGCGTCAGCATCGACATACCCGCCGTGTTGATAGGCGGCACAGCCCAGCGCCCCGGAACGCCCGGTGCCACGCAGGTCAACGATTAAAAGTGGGTGGGTCTCGAGCAGCGGTCCAAAGGCGTCGATAAAATAGCCTGCGCTGCCGGTGGAGGCGCCCCCCGGACCGCCTTCGACCGCCAGGATGGTCGGCGCGTGGACATTGGGCGGAGTCTCGGGCGAGTAGAGTTCGTACCGCACGGTCACAGTACCCGGCAGCAGGCCGCGCGGGTCGAGCGGACGCTCGAGGGTGCCATGCTGGACGGCGGCAGAGGCCGACGCTGGGAGCAGCAGCGAACAGAGGCCGAGAGCGAGCCGGAAAACCTGCCGCATCGAGGAGGAGGACACGCCGGCAGCATAGCCGCAATCCTCGGTCCGGGAACAGGCCCAAATCAACATCGTGCAGCCTTGGACGACCCCGTTTGCCCCTGAATTCATCTCTTCCGACCCGCGCCGCCGGCACGGAGGACGAGGGGGCCACGCCAATTTCAGGCCCCCCAGGACGCGGAGCGGGGCCGGGCAGGAACTCTGGCGGGATGTGGCCGGAGGCCTAAGCCCAACCAGGTGCCACGATACCACTCCCCGCCTTTGCGGGCCTCCGGTTTTCCTTGGCCGCCGAGGTCTTGAAAGCAAAATCTGTCCAGCTCGAGCGCCTCTCAACCAGCAAGCCCGAAAGATTTGACTGGAAGAAGAATCCGGTTACGCTGCCGCCCATGAACGGGAGAACGACGTGAGCCGACAATTCCCTCTCAACCTCTTACTCGTACTGGCCTTGGTCGCTGCGTGCACCACCCGCAGGATCAATGCGGGCGTTGTCGATCGTGGCCCGGTCGTCGCTGCGGCGCCAATTCCAAGATCCGAGCGTCTGACCATTGCCATAGGTCGATTCAGCAACGAATCGACCTATGGCACCGGACTCTTCACCGACCAATCCGGAGATCAACTCGGAAAACAAGCGAGCGATCTACTGGCCAATCACCTGGTCGAGACCCAGCGGTTTGTCGTCCTCGAACGCCCGGATATCGGACGGCTACAGGCCGAAGCAAAACTGATGGGCGTTTCAGAGGCGAGCTTTGGAAAAGGCCTTAAAGGAGTCGATGCACTGATCCTCGGTTCGGTTGCCGAATTGGGCCGAGAGACTACGGGCACCTCGTGGTTCGTCGGCCGCTCAAAGCAGCAGCGGGCCCGTGCCCGCGTGGTGTTGCGGCTGGCCAACCCCCGCACCGGAGAAATTTTCTACACCCAGGAAGGAACCGGCGACGCAACAATTGAGGCATCCAGCACCCTTGGCTTCGGTGGTAGCGCCGGCTGGGACTCGACCCTCGACGGCAAGGCGATCGATGCTGCCATCGTCAATATGATGAACAACCTGGTGCGGACTCTCGATGCACGCCGAGGATCTACGGAGCCCTCTGATTGAAGATCGAAGCCCATCGAGTCGGCCCGACGAACCCGTCCGACGCGAAGCCCGTACTCTGGTTGACGCTGGCGTTGGGCTGCAGCGCGATCGTCTCCGGCTGCACCTACAGGGCCCCCCTCTACGACTGGGGGATGTACGAACAGAGCCTGCACGCGAGCTATGTTGCGCAGGATGAAGCGCAGGCGTCGTCGACACTGGAGGCAACCGTCACTTCCGCGGAGCAGTCGGGCAGCCGCATCCCCCCCGGCGTCTGCGCCGAGTACGCATTTTCTCTTTACAAAAGGGGACAGAACGAACGCGCGGTCAAATATTTTCGGAAAGAAGCTGCTTTGTTCCCGGAATCAAAACCATTGATGGACAAATTGATCGTCCGGGTGCAAGCAAAGCCTCCTTCGGATGCACCTCGTCCAGCTGAAGAAATTACGGCGCCATGAAACGGCTGACCACGGTTGCGTCGCTGGCATTGATGGCATTGGCCGGCTGCGCGGCCAAGAAGGACTACAGCGCGTATTTTGCACATCCGCCGCGCTCGATCCTGGTCGTACCGGTCCTGAATGAGACCCCTACGATTGAAGCGCAGTCGGTCTACATGACCACGATCACGCAACCGCTGGCCGAACGGGGCTTCTATGTATTCCCGGTTTTTTTGACAGAAATGCTCCTCCGCGACCTCGGACTCCCTGAGGCCGGGCTGGTCCACCAATTACCCCTCGAGCGCTTTCGCGAGTATTTCGGTGCTGACGCGGTTCTGTTCGTCACCATCAGCGACTGGAGCAATAAATACATTGTTATACAGTCCTCAACTGTTGTCACCGTGTCTTTCCTACTCAAAGACACACGCACCGGCGCGGTACTGTGGGAAAGTATCCAATCGGCACAGCGGGACTCGGGTAACGGAGGTGGGGGAGGATTGGTCGGAATGTTGGTCGCAGCGGCCGTCACCTACGCCATCAACGAAATGGTCGAAATCGACTATCGACCGCTTGCCCAGCAGGCCAATTTCCAAGCGTTCGTCACGGCGGGCACGGGCCTCCCGGCAGGGCCGTATCATCCTGAATTTGGCTTGGACAAACCCCAATACCTGGAGTAGGCCTCATTCAGGCTCCAGTCTCCTCACCGCCCGCGGCCGACGCAGCTTGTCGGCGAGAAAATCGTAGAGCTGTTGGCGCACCGGGCCATGGTCGATCAGGTCGTGACCCAGGTCGGGCCATTGCACGCGGCGGGCGCGCGGGCCGCGCCGCACTCCAGCTCCGGCTGGGTGCATCCGGAGGCCATCGCTGAGATGGGTCATCAGGCTCGGGTAGATCACATAATCCATCCCGCCGCCGACCAGCAACAACGGGGCGTGGCTGACCTCGCCGGTGCGCCGGGTCACAAAGGCCAACGGATCGACGCCACCGGCCGCAAGGCTGTAGGGCAGCGCGATCTGGCGTGAAAACTCCCATTGAAACGGATCGACGACGCAAACACCGGGCGGGGCGCAGGCACCATCCATCTGGCAGGTGTCGCCGTGCTCCCTTCCGCCGAGACAGGTGACGAACGACGCGCCCAGACTCGAAGAGATATGCAGCATGAGCCAGCCCGGCAGATCCCCGCCCGGTGCGGCCAGCGCCATCGGCCCGAGATCGGGCTCGACCGCCCGCGCCATCACGCCAACCATGCCGCCGAGCGAGTAGCCGAGGTACCCCACCCGCTGCGGTCGAAGCCACGCGTCGTCAGAGAGCGGCAGGCCGCAGACCCGCAGCGCATGCACCGCGGCGACCACGTCAACCACCGAGCGCAGTAGATTTGCCGAGAGTCTGCCGGGATCGAGCGGGTCGAAGAACATGGCTCCGGCCGCGCCACGCGTCCCGTGTTCGGGCAGGTCGATCGCGACCAGCGCGATGCCGCGCGCGTTGAGGCCCTTGGCGTGACGCCGCAAGACACGCTCAGCACGACCGGCATGGCCGTCGACGCCGAGCACGACCGGCGTCTCGGCATTCACGCCCTCGGGCAAGGCCACTAGCCAGCGCAGCCCGACCGGGGCGAGGGATGCCCCCGGTGCAGCCGCCGTCTGCGCCGGAGCCGCTCCGCCGGTTGGAAAAGCCGGATCTACCGACGACGACGGCGTCAACCAAATGCCCTCAAAAAGTTGCGCGACAGCGGGCTCGGGCTGGCCGAAGAACTCCTCGCGATCAATTTTCGTCAGGCCAGCCGTGGCACAGGGCAACGTACGAGCGCGATACACCGCCCGACGCAGGCGGCGCGGCCAGTCGACGGTGCGAAAGATTTGCACCGCCTCGCCCTCGCGCAACGCCTCTGTCGGCACGAAACGGGCATCAAGCTCACTCAGCTCGTCGGCCTCGATCGGCTCGGCGAACCGCACCTGAACACCGGCGAACACGTCGTGGCCGACGCCATCGTCGGCCTGTTCCTCAAGCCGGCGCACGAAATCGTGCAGTGCGTCGGCGGCGTAGCCGTGACGATTCCCGGCCAACGCTTCCACCAGGGGTGCGGCGAACGCACCCGAAGCAACGACCGGCGCGTTCTCCCCGCGCGGCACGACTTCGACCACGTCTGCCGCAACACCGCGCCGCTCGACCACCAATCCGTAGCGGCGACCGGCGACCAGCGGCACCAGCGGCCGCAGGCGAAGCGTGCGATTGTCGCCGAAGAGATCGAAGCGTGCCGCCACCTCGCCAGCGCGGCGCGGCTTCGATCCGGAAGCCGTCTCGCGCGCCAGCCGTCCGATGCGCGCGGCACCGTCCGCCGCCAACGCCCGTACACGACGCAAGGTCGCGTCAAGAAGTGGATCACTGTCAACCCGATTGGTCGCAGCAAATATTTTTTCCAGAGCCTGGGCGCACTCCTGCAACGCCGCCGCGGGCACGCCGGGGGCCGGGCTTGCGTCGGAACGCGTTGCGCCCGCTTTCGGAACGCGGGCCAGTCCCGCCACGGAGACCCGAGCGGCCAGGCTTGCGTCGGAACGCGTTCCAACACCTGCCGGAACGCGGGCCAGTCCCGCCACGGAGACCCGAGCGGCCGGGCTTGCCGCGAAACAAACCGCGCTGGACGGCACGGCTTCATCTCCGAGCCGAAGCGGCCCCTGCACGGCCACTGCGAACTCGATGGCATCGGCCGCAGCCAAGAGTGCCGCCTCAGCCGAGTCCTGCGGTGGCGGGTCCTGTGGCTGGCCCGCGACAACGACGGCGCCGGCGGCTCGGCTCGGCAGGCCCGCTGCAACGAGCAGGGCACCGGTACCCAGCATCACCAGCACGCCGAAGCGCCGTCGATTCCGGGTTCGCACGCCGGAGTGGCTATCGCACCGAGACCCGCAGCCGCAATCACGCCACATCTTCCCCAACCCGCCGGCTTCCTCAGCCCTCGGAGGCTGCGGCAAGGGTCTGTAGATCGAGGAACAACGGCGTCGGATCGCCGTGCAATCGCCCTTCGCGTACCGCCGTGAGGGGCATGAAGCCGAGCTTTTCGTAAAAAGCGAGGGCATCAGGCTTCGCATCCGTGACCACGCCGAGACAGCCCGCCGTCTCGGACTGCGCCAGCGCCAGCCGAAAGACATATCGCAGCAACTCTCGGCCGATGCCGGTACCCTGCCCCGCCTGGTCGACGCCAAGCCGAGCCAGACGCAGAATGGGGAGCGGATAGGCCGGAAGTCGACGACGTAGTTTCGGAGTGGGCAAAGCCCGCTTCTCTAGACTGCCTACGGTGACGGTCGCGAAACCGAGGATGCGTTCTTCGAGAACGGCCACCCAGATGACCGCGAGTTTCAGTTTGAACTGGTTCTGTCCCGCGTAGTGCTGGAAAAATCGATCAGTTGCAGGTTCTCCACATTTGAAGCGGCTGCGGTCATCGCGGCTCCGCAGCCGCCGGATCTCAATCGTCCGCGCCACGCAGGAGATTCCGGAGCGCCGCGCTCGGAGCTGGCGGGGCCTCAAGACGATCCATGACCTGCGCGAAAACGTCGTCGTCAAGCACAATGCGGGTGGGGATGAACGCTTCGCCCGGAAGTTCGCGACGCGACGCCATGAAATAGAGCAAGGCCTGCTCCACTACAAAATTTTTCTTCAGACCAAGCTCTTCGGTGAAGCGGTCGAGCTTCTCCCGGGTCGTCGTGGAAATGGTGGCGGATACCTGTGCGTTGCTAGTGCTCATGTTGACCTCGCGCGGCTGACCGGGAAACCATGTTTCCCCATGGGAAAACTAGCACTCTGGGACCGAGCGGGGAAGCCTCGACCTGCCCTGCGCCCGATCCGCTCGTTGCGCCACGCGCCGCAGGCGTGCGACCCTCCCGACGTGGCGACCGAACCCTCCGAAAGCGGGAAACGCACGCCCTCAAGCGAACAAGGCTCGACCAACGCCGCGACGCCTTCGCCCGGGCCAACGGCAGCCCAACCAGAGGCCAGCTTTGGCCAATTGCTGCGCAACTACCGCCGCTCGATGCCGCCCGGCCGCCTCTTCAAGGTCTTTCTCGAGGAGTACCTCGGCACCTTGATCCGCTCGTGGCCCGGCGTCGAAGGCTTCGCGATGCGCTACGGTTTGTACAAGCTTATTTTCAAGCGACTCGACGGCTTCTGCTACCTCTACCCCGGCGCGCGGCTCTCACACGCCTACGGCATCGCGGCCGGCCGCAACCTGATGGTCAACGGCGGCGCTTTTCTCTACGGACGCGGTGGCCTCGAAATCGGCGACCACGTGATGATCGGACCCAACGCCGTGATCGTCAGTTCCCAGCACCGCTTCGACGACCCCCGCGTGCCGATGGCGTTTCTCGGTCACGCCGAAGCGCCGGTCACGATCGGCAGCGACGTCTGGATCGGTGCCAACGCAGTGGTCCTGCCCGGCGTGCGCATTGCCGACCATACCGTGGTCAGCGCCGGCGCGGTCGTCACGCACGACACCGAACCCTGGTCGATCGTCGGCGGCATTCCGGCGCGCCAGATCGGCGAGCGGCCGCGCCTGCCCGAGGCGTCGAGCGCCGATTCTTCCGCCGCTGCCTCCGCCGCGATTCGGCCTGCTCAAGGATCGTGCTAGACAGAGGGCCGTTCTGCTCCGCGTTCAACCCATGCCCATTTCCGCCGACAAGCCCCGCACCGCCCTGATCATTCCGGCCTTCAATGAGGCCCGGTCGATCGCCGAAATCGTCGGGCGGGCTCGCGAACTGGTGCCCGAATTCGACGTGCTGGTGATCGACGACGGCTCACGCGATGATACGGCCGCCCTGGCGCGGGCCGCCGGTGCGCGCGTCGCCTCGCACCCCTTCAACCTCGGCTACGGTGCAGCACTCCAGACCGGCTATAAATGGGCTCTGGCGCAGGGCTACGATGAGGTCGTGCAGATGGACGCCGACGGCCAGCACGATCCGGCGTTCCTGCGCCAACTCGTCGAACCTCTGCGGACAGGCCAGGCCGACCTGGTGATCGGCTCGCGCTTTCTTGCCGAATCCGGCTACCAGATGGACGCCGCCCGTAATACGGGTCGGCTCTTTCTGCAACGCCTGCTCCGATTGTGTGGTGGCCCGACGATCGCTGACCCGACTTCAGGCCTGCAGGCCTTGCGCCGACCGGTCTTCGAATTTTGTTGCGGCAACTTCTACCCCGTCGATTTCCCCGACGTCGATGTACTTCTGCTGCTGCATCGGCGCGGTTTTCGCGTGCTCGAGGTGCCGGTCCGGATGGCCCCAAGCCCGCTCGGCCGAAAAACTATGCATGCCGGGTTGAAAGCGTTCTACTACCCCTACAAAATGCTGCTCTCGACATTGCGAAGCTGGCGACTCGCGGCGGCCCCGGGCGACCGCCGCTGAGTTGCGACCATCGAGGTTCAGACGAATGAAGCCAAGCCTGCTCGATCCCGAAGTGCTGCGCCTTCTGGCCCTCAATCAGCCCGAAAGCATGGCCACCCGCCTGGTGGGCCTCGCGGTCTGTGCGGCTTTCCTCGGCGCGGTACTGCTCCTCGTGCAGCGCGGCCGTTTGCGCGAGGAATACACCCCGATCTGGACTGGCGTCGCATTGGCGATGATGATCGGCATCGTCTGGTTCGACTCCGTGCGTTTTCTCACCCGATTGGTTGGGGCCTGGACACCAAGCTCGACGCTGTTTTTCTTCGGTCTGATCTTCCTGCTGGTGGTGTCCTTGCACTACGCTGTCCGTCTCTCCAGCATGAGCCTCGAGATCAAGCTGCTGGCGCAGGAAGTGGCCCTTCTGCGTGAGCAACTCGAAGGCCGGAACCGTTCCTCGTCTGACGAAAGCGCATGAACGACAGGCAAAGTAAGTTTTGGGATAAAGGCGGCCGCTACCGTCAACTAACGCATCCAGTGGTCGAAATTTTTGCCCGGCAACGCATTGCCCATCTCAAGCGACGCGGGCTGCTGCGCGAGGTCGGGAGCGTGCTCGACGTCGGTGCCGGCAGTGGGTTCTCGAGCGCCTTCTACCCGCCCGGGCTGC
>VFKT01000369.1 GCA_009885395.1 Deltaproteobacteria bacterium
CAACGGCATGGACGGCGTGAGTGGACTCAACCAGCCGCCGATCCTGCCCGGCGAGACCTTTGTCTACGAGTTCACGCTTCGCCAGCACGGCACCCAGATGTACCACCCCCATGCCGACGAAATGCTCCAGATGGCCGTGGGTATGATGGGGCTTTTTATCATCCATCCACGAGATCCGATCAAACCTGCAATCGACCGGGACTTCGCTTATATGCTTCACGAATGGGCCATTCATCCGGGGACGTATCGCCCTGACCCTTCTGTGATGACGGATTTCAATATGTTCACCTTCAACAGTCGCGTTTTCCCCGGAACTGATCCGCTGATCGTGCGAACCGGTCAGCGGGTGCGGATCCGGGTGGGAAACCTGAGCATGGATTCCCATCCGATCCATTTGCACGGTTTCCGCTTCAAGATCACCGGCACCGACGGCGGGCCGATCGCTGCATCGGCGCAATGGCCCGAAACGACAGTGAACGTGCCGGTTGGGGCGACGCGCGATATCGAGTTCGTCGCCGATGCGCCGGGCGATTGGATTCTGCATTGCCATAAATCCCACCATACGATGAACGCGATGGCGCACGACATTCCGAACACTCTCGGAGCGGATCAGTCGAAACTCGATCAGCGAATGCGGCAGATCCTCCCGGGCTATATGGCGATGGGTGAAGATGGGATGAGCGCCATGCAGGATATGGGCACGCATATGAAGGGGCCAGAGAACACGCTCCCGATGATGAACGGCAAGGGCCCGTTTGGAAATCTTGAGATGGGTGGGATGTTCACAGTGGTCAAGGTCCGGGACGGGATCACCAGTTACGCCGACCCGGGTTGGTACGAGTATCCGGCCGGTACCAGGGCCTACCGGATTGACGAACCGGGATAGAGCCTGAGCGGCCGCCGCGTAGCCTTGTCGCCGCGACCGCAGCAGGAGCCGGCGCTTCGATGAACGAGGGACAGGCCCCAAGGGCAGCCGCATCCCCTTGCCCGGTTGCGTTTGCGCGGTGCCTTGAGCAAGAGGGAAGGGGAGCCCTCTCCGGGGCTCCACGGAATCATGGCGAGGGTGAGCTCCCCATGAAGATTCAAAAACAGGAGGAACGAAAATGAAAACATCGGAACGAGGCGCTCTCCTTGCTGCTGCAGCCGCAGCACTTCTTCTTGCGGGCGGTGTCAGCGCCTACGCGACCGATAAGGCCGGCGGCGAAGTCCGCTGCGTGGGCATCAATTCGTGCAAGGGGAAGGGCACCTGCGCCGGAGCCGGTAATTCCTGTCAGGGCATGAACGCCTGCAAGGGCAAAGGGATCGTCCCTGCGCCGAATGCTGAGGAATGCGTCAAGCTTGGCGGCAAGGTCGTCGCCGCCGATCCGAAAATGTGAGCTGGCGAGCCGCCTTGAGCCCGACCGGCCGCGACGCGACACCTGCCCGGGCTTCGCTCTCCGACCCGAGCCGGCATCTCGGCCACGGCGTGGGTCTGCGCACCAAACACTACCCGCGGATTCTCGACGGCACGGCGCGGGTCGATTGGTTCGAGGTTATCTCTGAGAATTTCATGGTCGCGGGCGGTCGGCCGCTCGCGGTGCTTGAGCAAGCGCGTCAGATGGCGCCGGTGGTGCTGCACGGCGTCTCGCTCTCGATCGGCTCGACCGATCCGCTCAACGAGAGGTATCTGCGGGCACTGGCCGCGCTCACGGAGCGGATCGAGCCGGCGTGGGTTTCCGACCACCTTTGCTGGGGGAGTATCGGTGGCCACTACGCTCACGATCTTTTGCCTCTACCCTTCACCGAAGAAGCGCTCAGTCGCGTTGTTGAGCGGATTGGAATGGTGCAGGAGCGGCTCGGACGAAAGATTCTGATCGAGAATGTTTCGAGCTATCTGACGTTCAAGCACTCGACGATACCCGAATGGGAGTTTCTTTCCGAGATCGCAAAGCTTGCGGATTGCGGCCTTCTGCTCGACGTCAACAATGTGTTCGTCAATTCAGTCAATCATGGTTTCGCACCCGAGGCCTATCTCGCGGCCCTGCCGGTCGGGCGCATTGGCCAGATTCACCTGGCGGGCCACAGCGACCACTCGACGCATCTTCTTGATACCCATGATGCCAGCGTGCCGCCGGCGGTGTGGGAACTCTACCGGTGTGCCGTCGAGCGGTTCGGAAAGGTCGCCACCCTGGTCGAATGGGACGACCAGGTGCCCGAGTGGGACGTGCTCTGTGCCGAGGCGGAGAAGGCCCGTGCCATCGAGGTGGAGGTGCTGGCCCGCATGCGTGCCCTTCCCGGGCAGGTCGCGCCGGCCGAGGGCCTCGTCGAGCCGAAAGGCTCAACTCGCGGGGCTTTTGCCGAGGCAGTTGGGTCAGGCAGGGCAGTGCTGGCTCTACGTGATCTACAAGAACAGGTTTTCCGCTCGATCACGTTAAATCCGGGACCGTCGGCGCGGGCTGCGTTTGATTCTGAACTTCTGGGCTTTATCGAGGACTGCGGCGCACTCGACGCGGCCGACCGGCTCGATATCTACGCGCAGATGTACTGGATGCGGCTGTACGACGTGCTGCACGACGATTTCCCTCATGTCGCGACGTGCCTTGGCAACGAGCGCTTCAGCGCTTTGGTCGCGCGCTATCTGGCGCAGCATCGCTCGCGGCATCCTTCCGTCCGTCGTCTCGGTGAGGGCTTTGCAGGATTTCTTGCAGCTGACGCGAGCTTGGACCGAGACTGGCCCTGGCTTGCCGACCTGGCGCGGCTTGAGTGGACGAGGCTTGCGGTTTTTGACGCGGCCGACGCCACACCGCTTCGGATCGAAGATCTGAGCACCTTGACAACAGAGGCGTGGTCTCGGTTGCCGCTGCGTCCGATCCCCGCTCTACGGCTGCTCGATTGCCGCTTCCGGGTCCACGAACTCTGGTCGGCATTGGAAGAGGGGCGATCCGTCGAGGACGTCGCGGCCGAGCCCTTGACGCTGCGGATCTGGCGCGAAGGCTTTACGGTCTATCAGGCGACAATGACGGGTGCCGAGCAAGTCGCATTCCAGCAGGTGGTCGCAGGCGGATCGTTCGGCCAGCTTTGTGCCGCGCTTGGCTCCGGCGTCGACGCCGCGACGGCAGCGGAAGACGCGGCGCGCCATCTCTTGCGCTGGCTCGAGGACAAAATTTTGGTTAAATCTGCGGTATCCTGAGCCGGAACCGAGGACCGCGCTGCGGCGTCTGAAAGGTGGCGTCTGCCGATTTCCCGTGGGTTCGCTGCTGCGGTATCTCATCCCCCCGGCCAGCTCGGCAGCGAGATGGGCGATCGCTTCTGACACGGGACGTCGGTCCAAAGGCGAGAGTCGTCAGGATTTTCCCGCGTGCGGCTTCTCGCCAGGCGCGATGAGACTTGATAGCGGGTCGGATGCCGATCGACCCAACAGGAAGCTTCGCGAGGCGTATCATGTCAAGAATTAATCCTAACCGACGTGATGGGGGCTTGGTCTGGCCCACAGGCGCGGTCCTGGCCTTGTCGTTGTTGCTCGGGCGAGCGGCGGTCGCGGCTGCGGCCGATGCTCCGCCGCCCGCCGCCGAGCAGGCCGCGCCTGCAGCCGACATCGAAGCGCCCGTCAAGTACATCGAAGAGGTGGAGAGCCCCGAGGCGGGAGGCGGGCCCGAGACCGAGGACGATGCCGGCTTCGCCGAGGGTGAGGCCGTCCTCGAAGGCAAGCGCCCTGCAAACCTGAGCCCGGATCGACGCCGGCAGGTGGAAGAGATCGTTGTCCATGCCCGCAAACGTGACGAACTTCTCGCCGAGACCCCCGTCGCGGTCACGGCAATCGGCGAGAGCGAACTCCGCGAGACCGGTGCGATGCGGCTCGACGATATTCAGGAACTGGTGCCAAATCTCCAATTCTCGGGCGGGCGCGATGGTCAGGAGGGTGGCATCAAGATTCGCGGCATCGGCACCGCCTCGGGCGAACTGGTCTTCGATCCGGGCGTTGGGGTTTATATTGACGGCGTCTTCCTGCCGCGCATGATCGGCCAACTCGTCGATGTGCTGGATGTGCAGCAGGTCGAGGTGCTGCGCGGTCCGCAGGGTACGCTGTTTGGCAAGAATACGGTCGGTGGTGCGATCAACGTCACGACCACCAAGCCGTCGGAAGAGTTGGAGGCATCGGCCTTCATCCGCGCCGGCAGCTTCAATCTGGTCAACGCCCGCGCCATGCTGAACGTGCCTTTGGTCGAGGATCGTGTCTTTGCACGATTCGCGGTCAGCACGCTGCATGATTCGGGCTATACCGACGATTGGTATCGGGATGAGAGTTGGTCCGACCGTCAATCGACGGTCCTGTTGGGCTCGGTGCGGGCGCTCATCACCGACGAGATCACCAACGATTTCAGCGCCACCTGGGGACGTGCGAACGACCATGGTCGCGGCGGGCAGTGCCGGGTGGTCGACGCAACCCGATTGGGCGGGCTGGTGCCGGGCTTCTTCGACGCCTGCCGCAAAACCGAACCCTATCGCTTCAGCGCCAATGTCGCCGGTCTGGTCGACGTCGAAAGCTACGGACTCTGGAACATCGCGAGATGGCAGGCGCCCACGCCGCCGGGCCTCGATTCGCTCGAGGTGCGCTCGCTGACTTCGTGGCGCGAGCAGAACATCCGCAGTCGGGTCGATCTGGATTTGACAATGTTCCCGGTGCTGCAGTTTTCGCTTCTGGGTGGCGGGCCGGCCGAGGGAGCCCCCTGGTTCCAGCGTCAGACCAGCCAGGAACTGCAGCTCAACGGCGAGGCGCTCGACGGGGCCCTCTCGTTCGTCACGGGTGTTTTTGGTTTTTGGGAGGAGGGAACGGCGACCACGACCGTCAATGCTTTTCCCGGAGTGCTGAACGTCCTGAGCGAGACCGATACTTCTATCGACAACTGGTCTTGGGCCTTGTTCGGGCAGGCCAGCCTGGACCTGACTGATTGGGCCGCGCTGACGGCTGGATTGCGCTATACGCAAGACAAAAAAGGAACGATGCTCACCATCACCGATGTCGGCGCCGTGCCGCCCGTGCCATCTGCACCGCTCGCGGGTGACAAGACCTTCGAGGCTTGGACGCCGATGGCGAGTCTGACCACGACGGTGCCCGAGGACTGGCTCAGCGACACGCCGCTTTCCTTCGCCATGGGGTATTTTTCCTGGGCGCAGGGTTTTCGTGGTGGCGGCTTCAATGCGCTGATCGGCGTGCAGGGCCAGGACGAACTGCGACCCTTCCAGCCCGAAACGATCAACAGCTATGAGATTGGTATCAAATCGCTGGCTTTCGAGCAGCAACTTTCCATCAACCTGGCTATCTTCCTCGGTCAGTACGACGATATTCAGGTGACGACTCTTTTCGTCACCGAAGACGCGCAGGGCAATCCGATCCAGGTCGAGCAGCTTACCCTGAATGCCGCCAAGGCCATCACCAAGGGAGTGGAGCTTGAGATGTTCGTGACGCCCTCCGAAGGTTGGGTGATTCAAAGTTCATTTGGCCTGCTCGATGCCCGTTACGATGATTTCATGGGCATCAGCGATCTGACGGGCCAGCCGATCGACCGCTCGGGCCAGACCTTCAACGGCGTGCCGAAAGCCCAGGCCCATATTGGCGTGCAGTACTCGTTTGAGTTTTCACCGACGGGTCCGCAATGGATGAAGGGCTGGTGGACGCCGCGCCTCGATTGGTACTACCAGACGGCGATCCACTACTCGGGTCCGGAACTCCTTGGCGCAGTGCAACCGGGCTACAATCAGTTGCAGGCCCGGCTGAGCTACGATTTCATGGATGATAAAGCGCAGGTTGCGATCTTTGGCACCAACTTGACGGACGCGACGACCTTCAACTTCGTGCAACCGACCGTCTCGTCGGTCGGCACGCTGCAGCGCTACTATATGCCGCCGCGCGCCTTTGGTGCCGAGCTGAGCTACCGCTTCTAAAGCCGGGCTTGCGTCAGCGCAGGAACGAATAATACTCGACCGCGAGATCCTGGAAGCCCGGGTCGTAGCGCTCGCCGATCCGCGAGACCGCGAAAGCGTCGCGGCGCGGGTAGTCGAAGGGTCCGCCGTGCTCACCGTCATGCAGCGCTTCATACTCGGCTCGGGTCAGCTCGACACGACTCTCGAGCGCGCGCTCGATGCCGATGCGTGAGGCGGCTTTTTCCCAGCCCGCTACCGGCCGGATCGGGATCGCCTCGGCGGCGTCGCCACTGCCATAGCCGACCACCACCATCGAGGAGCCGGCCAACTCGATCCGATCGCTTGCGGCCTGTTCGAGGCCCGCGGCGATCCAGGCGGGCAGGGCCGCGCTATAGAGATTGCCGAAGTCCATCACGGTTTCCGAGCCGAGGCTCATCTTCCGGTCGAGCAGCGAGCGGAACTCGGCCGAGCGGCGGACCAGCGACGAGAGCGCTGTCGTCGCCGGGTAGGGGTCGCTGGGCTCGGCGTTTTCGAGCACGATCGAGAAAAGGTCGGGTGCCGAAGCACACTCGCGCATGACATCTTCGTAGTCCACCCCGGCCTCGCCACAGAGGATGCGAAGTTCGTCATGGCGATGGTCGCCGCGCGCCATGCCCCGCACATAGAGCACCGACATCGCCTGAATCGGCATCATATTGTAGGGCCGGTGAAAAAAGAGGTGTTTGACGTCCTGTTCGTAGAAGGTTCCAGCGGACACACCGAGCCGCTGCAGCATCATCTCGACCGCGTGAACGGTTTCGTCGAGGTAGGCGAAGGTGGAGTAACGGCCACTGAAGATCGGAAAATCAGCGAGCCGCTTGTGCCGGGCCGGGTAGTCGGCGTGAAAATGGCGCGCGAAGGGTTTGCGGAAGTCGGGGCCGCGATAATCCGACGCGCTGCCGGCGTGCCAGAGATCGACTTCGAAGAGCTTTGGCTCGGCATCGACCAGCATGGCCACGGCGCCCGCACCCTGGGTCTGTTCGCCGCTGCTGCCCCGCTCGTATTCTGCGATATCGGCCGAGACCACGATCGCTCGCCGGCCGGCGCCATCGGAGGCGACGTACCGGCAAGCGCCCTTGAGCGCGTAGATGCCGCCGAGGCAGGCGTGCTTGAATTCGGGTACTTCGAGGTGGCGCGAGAGCCGAGGCAGGCCAAGTTCGTCGAGCGCCCGATCGACCATGCCGCGCACGATCACGGCGCCCGCCGCATTATCAGTACTTGACTCAGTTCCGAGGCCGAGAAACCCGATTTCACGGGGGTCGACGTCGTTTTGTCGGATCAGCCGCAAAACGGCGGTGGCGGCCATGGTGTAGACGTTTTCATCCCGGTCCGGGACCCGGAAACTCCGCCCGACCACCGCGAGAATCTTTGGCCACGAATTGCCGGTCCACTCGCACCATCTTTCGAGGTCGACCCGAGGCGCGGGCAGGTAGAGGCTCATGGCGCTGACCCCGGGCAGCCCTTTGTTTTCCTCGCTCATATCGATCGTATTCCCCCGAGCCGTCGTCATTTGGCCCTCAGGCTACCCTTGTAGCGGCTTGAGGCCGGACTGCGAGCCGGTTCTATGGATCGAGGCGATCCATCCGCGAGGCTGGCGGCGGGGCCCGGGGCGGTGTTGGCGTGCTGGGGTGGCAGCCACGCGTTCGGGTTGTGTTGGCGGTTTGGGGTGGCAGCGGCGCGCTGGTCTGTTTTGAGAACCGGGCTGCGCAGCTTCAGGAGGTCTCTGATGTACACCGAAATCGAATACCGGGTCGAAGAGCCCGTGGCCTGGGTGGTGCTGAACCGCCCCGATCGACTCAATGCCTGGACCAGCCGCATGGGCATCGAGGTCAAGCATGCCATGGCAGAGGCCGAGCACGATCCGCGCGTGGTCGGGATCGTGCTGACGGGTGCGGGCCGCGGCTTCTGCTCGGGTGCTGATTTGAAGGATTTGCAGGGGCTCGCCAAGGGTCAAGGCATGGCCAGCGGGCCGGAAGGTCTGGAGGCAGATCCGGGCGACGCGGCGATGGAGGATTTCCGCGGCACCTACACCTATCTGCTCTCGATCCGGAAGCCGGTCATCGCGGCGGTGAATGGAGCGACGGCGGGGATGGCGGTGCCGATCGCCTGCGCCGCTGATTTGCGTTTCGCTTCGGATCGAGCGCTTTTCACCTGTGCCTTTTCGCAGCGCGGCTTGATCGCCGAATGGGGATCGATTTGGCTCTTGCCGCGCCTGATCGGACCCTCGCGGGCGCTTGACCTGCTTTGGTCGTCGCGCAAGGTCGGCGCTGCCGAGGCCTTGTCGCTGGGTCTGGTCGACCGGGTCTTCCCGCACGAGACCCTGCTCGGGGAGGTGCGGCGGTATATCGAGGATCTCGCTGCCAATTGTTCGCCGACCTCGATTGCGACCATGAAGCGCCAGGTCTGGCAGCAGATGCACGCCGCCCTCGGTCCGTCAGAAAAGGAATCCATACGGCTCATGCTGGAGACCTTTCGCCACCCCGATTTCCGCGAAGGCGTTGCCGCCTTTCTCGAGAAGCGGCAGCCCGTCTTCCAGCGACTGGAAACGCAGCGCGATTGAAGCGCTGACGCAGAGCGGCGTGGTCCGATTCCGCGATTGCGGCCCGGGCCTGTGATGTTAGGGACTTGAAGCACGCCGATTCGGAAATGCGACCAAGGGAGAACAAGATGAGTGACGATCGAACCCCGATTCTGGTGGGAACGGCCCAGTTTCTGCAGCGCCACAGCGATCCGCGGGAGGGGCTGAATCCGCTTGAGATGCTGGAGCGCATGGCGCGCGAGGCTGCCGCCGCAGCCGGAGCAGGCGAGGCCCTGCTGCGGGGACTCGATACGGTCGCGATCCTGAACGTCGCGGGCTGGAAGGCGAACAACCCTGCCCGCCTGGTGGCCGAGAAGCTCGGGGCCAAACCGGCGACCGAACTCACCAGCGAGCTGGGCGGTCAGATCGGCGTCACCATGGCAAACCTGGTCGCGCAGAAAATCATCGCTGGTCGAACCCGCACCGCCTTGATCGCGGGCTGCAACAATCTGCGCACGCTGATCCAGGCCGGAAAGGCGCGCGTCGACCCCGGCTGGCCGATGGGCGGCGAGGGCAAACCCGAAATGGTCGGCAGCGTCGCCCCCGGCAGCTCCGAACTCGAAGGCCGCTACGGCATGGTCATGCCACCCGACGTCTACCCTATTTTTGAGAATGCCTTCCGCGCCGCCCGCGGCCTGACGATCGACGCCCATCGCGAGCGGATGGGGCAGCTTTTCAGCGGGTTTACCAAGGTGGCGGCCGCCAACCCGCACGCCTGGTTCCCGGTTGAACGCAGCCCGGTGGAACTGACCACGCCAGCTCCCGACAATCGCATGATTGCCTTCCCCTACACCAAATATCTGAACGCCGTGCTGAATACGGATCAGGCAGCCGGCTTCTTCATGATGTCGGTGGCCGCGGCGCGCGAACTCGGGATTGCCGAGCGCGAGTGGATCTACTGGTGGGGTGGCGCGGAATCGCAGGAGGAAGCCTGGTGGCCCAGCGAGCGGCCGGATTTTGCCCGCTGTCCATCGATGCTCGACGCTCAACGATCCGCTCTCGTCAACGCTGGCCTCGAAGGGGGCACCGATGCCCTGCAGCATTTTGATTTCTACAGTTGTTTTCCGATCGCAGTCGAAGTGGCGAGCGAACAACTCGGGCTCGCGATCGACGATCCGCGCGGCTTCACCGTGACCGGCGGCCTGCCCTACGCTGGCGGCCCGGCAAGCGCTTATACGCTGCATTCGATCGCCTCTATGGCGCGCAAGCTGCGCGACAACCCGGGCGACACGGGCCTGGTCACTGGCAACGGCTGGTACCTGACCAAACACGCTGCCAGCGTCTGGAGCAGCACGCCGCATCCGCGCGGCAAACCGGCGCACGGCTTGCTGCCTGCTGCCGAGCGGCCGTCGCTGCGGCTCGAGACCGCACCCAGGCAGGTGGAGGAAGGAGCCACGGGGCAAGCGCAGATCGAAGCCTATACCGTGCTCTACGGTCGCGACGGCGCACCGGCGCGCGGCATCGTGCTGGGCAGCACTGCCGCGGGCAAGCGCTTTCTGGCGAATACCCCGGCGGATAGCACCTTGCTCGAAGGCTTTGTCGCCAGCGAGCAGGTGGGTGCGAAGGGGATGCTCAGTCAAAAAGATGGATTGACAATCTTCAGTCCAGCGTGACGGGCAGGGATCAAGTCCACGCCGGTTCGGGCGCGACCGGGACCGGGTCCTCTCAGCCGGGGCCCCACGCAAGGCAGCACTGGCGCTTGCCGGCTGTCCGTTGACCCGATGCGATGGTCCGAATTCAGACCATCCGGGAGTTGGAAGGTTGGCGGAGTCTGCCACTTGCTCAGGTCCGCATCGTGTACCGATTGACCCGCTCGGCGATCGAAATCGCGGCGATTGGACCGCGAGAGACGATTTATCTCGATTGCTTGCGTCGGCTTGCCAAAGCGGGCTCTTCGGACAGACCACCGGCGCGGCGGAAACGCTCGACGCCCAAAGAGCAATGCTCGCAGTAGCCGATCGATTGAATGATCTGAGGGTACCGCCCGGCAATCGACTGGAAGCACTGAAGGGAAAACGTGTCGGACAGTACAGCATCCGGGTGAACGATCAGTTTCGGGTTTGCTTTCGTTGGACCGAGGCGGGCGCCGAAGATGTTGAAATTGTGGACTACCGCTGTTGGAGGCCGAACCATGCGCAAGCTCAAGCCTGTGACGCCCGGTGAACTCCTGCTTGAGGAGTTTCTGAAGCCAATGGGGATCAGTAGTCGCCGAACGCACGCTCGGTCTCAAGCTCGCGAAGATCAAACCATGGGGTGGATCCGAAGTTCGACAGCGCGAGATCCCAGAAGGTGTCGATGACGACGCCCCCCTCGCCGTGCACGAAGCCCGAATTGCTGCAGCCCAGACCCTCATCCTTTTGCAGGCAGGCGAAAACCTGGGGGGCGAGTTCGACGATCTCCATGGTTCGGGATAGAGCCCTGAATCCGCGAGCCTGTCAAGCATGAGAGGCTGCCGTCCCGGAGCGGAGAGGGATCGCCTGTCCGCAGCAAACCGGCACCCGGATCAGGGGCTACCCTCGGACCAGCGCGCGCCGACACGCAGAGCAAAGGCTGCTCGAACCCGCCACGCCTGGTGGCCCGGGAGCGGGGAGCAGCGCGCGCCGTCCTGGCCGTGATGAGCCCCTGAGCGGAAACAGATCGCCTCGCCCGTGCGACAAGACGCTTCCCCCAGCGCACCATGTCGGCGCGGCGCGGCGACCGTGGCCGCCACCAGCAGCAATATTTTTCACAGCCGCGACCATGGCACGCCAGGCGCAAGGCGCCTGCGGCGTGGTTCACGTGCAGACCTCCACCGCGAGCTCGACCGCGACGGCTACGGCGACGGCCCGCACGGTGGGCAGCACCTGTGCCCGTCCCACGGGGGGATGTCCCGGAGGCTGTTGATTTGACGAGATGAAAAAGTGGCGGTTCCCTCTGCTGTCCCCCCAAAGGGGCTGCAGGTCGCCAAACCCAAACAAAAGGAACCGCCATGAAGAACTCTGTCAGAAACGCGCTCGCTCTTCGAGGCCCACGTGCCTCCGTCCAGATCCCGCTGCCCTTGCTCTCGTCGCTGCGGGCGGCGAGGGCGGATCTTTTTTCGCTTTTCGTGGATACGGGTCGCCAGGTGCTGTGGGCGATGATGGAAGAGGACCGGGTGGCGCTTTGCGGGCCGAAAGGGAAGCGGCTTCCCGAGCGGGTGGCTTGGCGCTCGGGGAGCACGGCGAGCGAGGTCACGCTGGGTGGCCAACGGATCGCGATGCGGCGGCCACGGGCACGCACAATCGGAGGTGGCGAGCTCCCCTTGCCCAAGTTTTGCGTTTGCCGCTGATCGCGACCCGCTCGACCGGCACACCTGGCAGGCTTTTCACGCGCGGCATCTCTACCCGGAGCTACGCCGACGTGCTTGACCAACTTCCTGCGGGTGAGGTTGGGCGTCGAATTTCCAAGAGTGCGGTCTCGCGTCGCTTCGTCGCACTTTCGGTCAATCGGCTGGGTCAACTCCTCAGCCGACCGCTGGGTGATCTCGACCTTTGCGCCGTCATGATTGACGGCATCGGCTTTCACGGCCATGTCGTCCTGATTGCGCTGGGCGTCACGACTGACGGGCGCAAACACGTGCTCGGGCTGTGCGAAGGTGCAACCGAGAACACGGCAGTGGCAAAGGCAATGCTCGCAGATCTGGTCGAGCGAGGGCTCTCCACCGAGCGCGGAATGCTCTTTGTGATCGACGGTGCCAAAGCATTACGTCGGGCGGTCCGCGACGTCTTTGGCGCCTCCGGTATCGTGCAACGCTGTCAAGTCCACAAGCTTCGTAACGTGCTCCAGCACTTGCCCGAGAGTGCGCGGCCCCGGGTCCACCGGGTGCTTGTCGAGGCTTGGCAAATGTCGAATGCAGACCTCGCCGAGCGGCGCCTGCGCACCTTCGCCGACTCGCTCGAACGCGAGCACCCCGGAGCTCCCAATTCACTCAGCGGTGTTGGTCGGTGGCGGTTGTTCACGAGGGCGTGTGGCGCGGCCGCCGTGCGTGCAGGCCGCGGGACGTGGTGCGCATTCTTCGGCCGCTGCCGCAACGCCCCTTTGCCGCCTTCCGTGTGCCACGCAGGGCAAGAGCGGCTTCCTGTCCCACCCCCGGATAGATGGCCCCACCCAGCCGCCCGCTCCGATACACATTGTGGAGCCGGGTCTCCAATGTGCGGCCCAGAACCATCAACTCGTACATGCCCATGAGTTGCTCATCGGTCAGGGCGGCGGCCGC
>VFKT01000330.1 GCA_009885395.1 Deltaproteobacteria bacterium
GAGCCGGCGGCGACCATCGGCGGTCAGCCCGATGCCGTCGTCAGCCAACTCCAGTAGCACCAACGCCCGCACCCGATCCTCACGGACGCAGACCCAGACGTGACCCAGCGCGGCACCACCCTCGACAGTGAGCGCCTCAACCGCGTTGGTCAGCAGATTCGTCAAAACACGTCGAATCCCCGCCGAGTCCAGTTCGAGCCGTGGGACCGCCGCGGCCTCGAAAACGAACTCGACGCCAGGGTTCGATTCGCGAAACAGCACCAACTGCTCGCGCACCAGTTCCTCGAGGTCGGTCGAAACGCGGGGGCCCGTCGGCAAGCGGGCGAAAGTGGCAAACTCCGAGACCAGTGCCTTCAGCGCCTCCACCTCTTCGATGATGGTGTGGGTACACTCATCCAGCACGCTGCCCCCGAGCTGATCGGCGTAGCGCTTTCGCAGGCGCTGGGCGCTGAGCTGGATCGGTGTCAGGGGATTTTTTATCTCGTGCGCGATGCGTCGCGCAATTTCGCGCCAGGCCTCCATGCGCTGCACCGCCAGCACCTCGGTAACGTCCTCATAAAAAAGCAACGCGCCGATCGCCTGGTCGCCCTCATCCCGAAGCACGACACCGGTAGCGACAAGCTCGACCAGACCCTCCTCGCGCGTCACCGAGACCCGGCTCGACGGCAGCCGTTCGTGCAAGCCACGCTGCGCGCTTTGGTCGAGCTGGCTGAGAAGTTCACGCACTGGGGCGAGTTCCGGCCTGAGCTGCCAATCATGGAACGGCACCATGATGGCCGTATCGTCAATCCCAAGCAGCTGCCGGGCGGCTGGATTGACGAACTCGATCCGAGCCTCGCCATCGATCGACACCACCCCGCCCGCGATATTGGTCAGGATCGCCTCCAACGCCCGGGTGCGCTCGGTGAGGGTGCTGCGAGCCTGGCCGAGACGCTCGGTCATGCGGTTGAAACCCTCGATCAGCAGAGTGATCTCCTCTGATCCGCTGCTGGCTTCGATCCGCTCGTCGAGGCGCCCTTCCCCGACCCGTCGCGTGCCCTCGACCAAGCGCTTGACCGGATCGGCGAGGCTACGAGCGATCACGATGCCGAGCCAGACACCACCGATCACCACCGCCGCCGAGACGAAGAAAAGCGCCAATTCATAGCTACTGGTCAGCGGGCGGCGTAAGAGCCGGAGCTGGCGGTACTCGCGATTGCTTCGCTCGATTTCGCTGCGCCGACGGGCCATCGTTCCCGGCAGCGCCCGATCGGCCTCGACAAAGCCACGGATCGAGCCCGCCGGTCCCGCGATCGGCACGATCGTGCGAAGCCAATCCTTGCCGCCAAGGTCGACGCGCGCACTCGCCGTGCCATCCATGCGCGCCGACTCGAGCAGAGGAAGCACCGGCAGATCTTCGGCACCCACGGGCAAGCCTGCTTCGGCAGCGCGCCCGATGATTTTGCCCGAGGGGTCGAGGACGACCAGCGCGCTGGCGCCAAAGCGCAGCCGGTCCCGTTCGAGATTGCGCGTGTCGACAATCAAGCCCCCGCGCCTCGACTGCGACGCCAATGCCGCGGCCAGGAAACGGGCCTCGCTGAGCCCGCGTGCCTCCTGTTCGCCGTAATACGTTTCGGCCATATCCAGGGCAGATTCAAGAGCGCCTTCGACCTGGACCGAAAACCACGACTCCATCGAGCTGTGCACAAATCCCCGCGCCACCACGAAGAGCAGGACGGCGGGGGTGATCGCCACACAGACAAACGCCGCCACCAGCCTGACCCGCAAATGCGAACCGAGTACCCGGCGCCGGCGTTCTATCACCAGGCGGACCAGGTTTTGCCCAAGCAGAAAAAGGGCCAGCAGCGACAACACGATATTTAGATTGATGAGAAAGAAGAAGGCCACGTTCTGGGTGGTGCTCGATTCCTCGAAGGGATCGATGCGGGTGAACCAGACGAAGGTGCCAAGTGAAAATATCAGCAGAAAGCCGAGCAACACGGCCTCGCGTCGCCGCCAAGTTCGCGCCGGCGCCGAGTCGCTCCCGAGGTTCTCCTGTTTCCACGCCACGCCAATCTCGTCGTGCGGCGCCTCGGCCTCGCCTGTCGACCTTCCCGGACTCATGCGCGCAACAGCCATTTGAGGAAAGTGGGCGGGACGCTGAGCCCAAGGCAGCTTCCGAAGGGAATCCAGTTTCCCGGCCCGACGGGTTCAATCAAAGGGTGGCGGCAGACGGAGAAAAAACCGGCGTGCGGCAGAGAGACCATGGCGCTAGAGCAGACGGCCCTGGCGCGCGGTGCCAGGGGTCCGTTCGCGCCCGAGATGGCGCCAGGCGAGATCTGTCGCCACCCGCCCCCGCGGCGTCCGTTCGAGATACCCCGACTGGACCAGGTAGGGCTCGTAGACAGACGCGACGGTCTCGGGCTCCTCGCCGAGCAGGGCCGCCAGGCTCTCGACCCCGACCGGCCCCCCGCCGAAGCGGTCAAGCACGGCCGCCAGGATCGCGCGATCCATCGGTTCGAGGCCGGCCGGATCGACCTGGTGCAGTTTCAGGGCGGCCGCGGCGGCAGGACCATTTACTGTCTTGCCCGGGGTGTGTACCTGTGCCCAATCACGCACCCATTTCAGTTGCCGGTTCGCGATCCGCGGCGTTCCCCGCGAACGCCCGGCGATTTCACGAGCGCCCTCGCGATCGAGCGGTACGCCGAGAATGCCTGCCGAGCGGGCGACGATCTGTTCCAGGTCTTCGACCCGGTAGAACTCGAGCCGAAAGGTGGAGCCGAAGCGATCCCGAAGTGGGGCATTCAGCATGCCCGCGCGCGTTGTTGCCGCCACCAGAGTGAAGGGTTTGAGTGCCAAGCGCAAGCTGCGTGCGCTTGGCCCCTGCCCAACCACGAGATCGAGCTCGAAATCCTCCATGGCCGGATAAAGCACTTCTTCAATCTTGCGCGGCAGACCATGGATCTCGTCGATGAAAAGCACGTCGCCCTGCTCGAGGTCCGACAAAATGGCCGCGAGGTCACCCCCGCGTTCGATCGCCGGGCCCTGGGTGCGACGACAAGCAACACCCATTTCACGGGCGATGATCTGCGCCAGCGAGGTCTTGCCAAGACCGGGTGGTCCGCAAAGCAGGATATGGTCGAGCGGCTCGCCGCGCTCACGCGCCGCGCGAATCGCGACATCGAGACGGCCCTTGACATCATCCTGGCCGACATAATCCTTGAGCAGGTTTGGCCGTAGGCTGGCGTCGAAGCCGGCCTCGTCTTCGCGCGCTTCGGCAGGACTGCGCGGCTGATCGCCGGTCACCGGGCAAACCTGCGCAGGACTGCGCGGCTGATCGCCGGTCATCGGGCAAACCTGCGCAGGACTTCACGGATCGCTTCCTCGAGCGGTACCTCGGGCGCCACGTTGCGCAGAGCCTTCTCGGCGTCGATTCGTTTATAACCAAGATTGACGAGAGCAGAAAGCACTTCTTCGTCGCGCGCGCCCGGTCCGCCGCCTGCGGCGACGCTACGGCTCCGGGTGGGCACCCCGGCAAGGCCCTCACGAGCCCGATCGCGCAACTCGAGCACCAATCGCTCGGAGGTCTTGCGACCGAGGCCCGGGATCCTCGTCAAGCGGGCCAGGTCGCCTTCGGCAAGAGCGCCCAACGTCTCATCGACCGGCAAGCCCGAAAGCACCGCCAACGCCAATTTTGGACCGACCCCGCTGACTGCGCGCAGCCAGCGAAAGAGCATCTGCTCGCGCGGGTCGAGAAAGCCGAAAAGCACGAAGGCATCCTCGCGCACCTCGGTCACGACGTCGAGAGCGACCGCCTCGCCCTCAGCCGGAAGTGCCGCGAAAGCCTGCAAGGAGAGCTGCACTTGATAGAGGACCCCGCCGACATCGACCAGGATCTCGCCGGGCGTCTTGCGGCCGAGCTTGCCGCGCAGGCCGCCAATCATCGACGCACCGCGCCGAGCCGCGTCGTGCGAGCTTCGCCGAGCCGGGACCGCCTCCCCGCAGCACGGGGACTGGCGCGGTGCGATTTCGCTGAGGGCCAGTCGCTCATCGACGCACCACCCGAATTCCACCCCGGCTGCGCAGCGCGGCGAGCATTTCGCGCGGACTGGCTTGAGCCGGAGGCTCACCGCTGCTGCCCTTGCCCGAGGGACGACGCAGCGCGCGTTGCCGCGGCCTCGCCTCGGCGGCCGCCGCGACCCGGGCGCGAAAACCGGCATGCGCCAGATGGCAAAGCGCCACCGCCAGCGCGTCGGTTTCGTCGCCGCCCTGGCGCTCGCCGCCGACCAGCCGCGTCACGCCGAGGGCAACCTCGTCTTTCGAGGCCC
>VFKT01000273.1 GCA_009885395.1 Deltaproteobacteria bacterium
TGGACCCCAGCTGCCGAGGTACGCCTCAACAAACGGATCCATCGAGAACATCACCTCGTCGCCAAAGCCGCGTGAACGAATTACGCGACAACTACGTTGACACTCAGCGGTGGCGTGACGAGGAAAACTCGAAAAGATCGGCAACAGGCACGAGTTTTTCGCCGCGCAAGACGGCGCGCAGCGCCTCCACCTGGTCCATCGACAAGGAGGAGAGGTTGGCGAGGGTCCGGTTCTTGGCTTTGCCGCCTTCGCGGTAGCGCTCGCGCAGGAGCACCGCCGGCGGCGAAGATCGATTCGGGACGATCGCGATGCACATGGCGACTACCTATAAGATCTATCGCGTATGTCAGCAGGTTTAGGTCTATTTACAATGCGACATTACGACACACATCAATCTCCGAAAGGTGTTGATTTCAGAAGGCTTTCCCATCAAACAGAGGGGTGAAACTGCGGGAACCTCAGCTTAGGGGTTCGGCTAGCGGCGCGCCCACGGGCCCCGGGAGCCCGATCTGGGCAGCTGACCGATCTTTTTTCGCCGATCGTCCCACTCTTTGGGACGAAATGAAGAATTTTTTCGCTAGGCTACGCTTTAGCGTTGACTGCCAACGTCTGAACGATCTACAATCGAGTGAGAATCAAAAACAGGCCAAGGATTGGTCGACTGAGTTCACGAGATGGTCGACTGACTCTTCAGCCAAACCAATTCACGGCCCGAATCACCAACTTCAGGAGGACATTGGAAATGATCAAGAGAATGCTGAGCGGTCTCGCCGCGGCCGCGCTCTCCTTCGCGGTTCTGGCACCTACCACTGCCAAAGCCGCCGATCTCTGCCTGCAGTTCGACGGCTTGTACTGCTCTCTTTCTGGCGACCTCGGGTTCTTCCGCTTCTCGGGCAAGCTGCCGAAGACCAAGTGGAAGTCCGAAGGCCTGCACGGGCGCTCCTGCAAATACGGCGCGGTTCAGGCCGCAGCCTCGATGAACACGGACGGGACGTTCATCAACATCCACGGCACGTTCAACTGCGACGCCGTAAACGGCACGATCAATGCGGAGATCCGCGTTGCCACCGGCACGGCGATTGGATCGGTACACTCCGGCCGCAGCAGCTACGGCGACTTCGATGCGGGTCCCAGCTGCACGGTCACGATCGTGGACTGCGCGACCGAGTGACCTCCGGTGCTTTAGTCCTCGGGTGCGGATCAGAGCAGTGTGACGGCCCGTAGGCGTCACAAACGCCCGATTTGTAATAGTGGCACCTATCGAACGTTGGCGGCGGCAAGTTCCCGCGCCCGTATACGGACAATGGGCTCGATGGGATCCTGTAGAGCAGGGGCTATCACGGGAGGCATAGGGGGGAAAGCCTTTTTCTTCGCCATTGAGATCTTCCCCAGGTGGGGTGATCGTCCATTCGATCGCGCACGCATGGGCCAGCGTCCGCCATCTTGCCCCTTCAACCGGATCGGCTAGCGTGCCCCACTGTCGCCCGTGCTCTGGAGGAAGAAAATGTCTATTTTAAGATTGTCAAGTTTTTCTTTTGTTGCCGTTCTAGGTGCGTCCATGCTCTCGCAAGGGTGCGCCTCCGGTGCGGCCGGGGAGGGGGGAGTGCCGGATCTGGACGGGACGAATTGGTGCGCTCCCGAGACCCACTCGAGGGTGTCGGTTGACCGTTTTGGCCAGGTGGAGGTGAAGCAAGGCAAGGATATCTGCCTGAGTTTCACCGGGGAGTCTGGTTATTACATAATGAAGATCGTGTGGTGGAACCTTGCCAAGGGCATCCACGTGGAAGAGTGGGCGACGGTTGCTGTGGCTGCGGCTCGGGGTCAACTGCACTACGTCGAGGCTGATCCCCTTGGCGATCCCGAATTCCCCGGAATCGTTGGCTCCGGGGTCGTGTCCTTCACGTCTGATGACAAGATGCGGCTCAGCCAGGTTGGCCACCTGTCGAACGGAGCAGCGGCGGCCTTCGTGACGGTGCTCGCTCAGGTTGACGAGCTGCCTGAAATCACCATTCCCATCACCTACCCGTAGCACTGGGCCAAGCGGCCCTCCCGAGAGCGATAGGGGCCACCGAGGATGACTTCGAAGCTGCCGTCGACGGCGATCGTCCATTGATCGTAGGCGCCATAAACCCCCGATTTGTAAGAGTGCGACCTATCGGACGTTGGCGGCGGCAAGTTCGCGCGCCCGTGTACGGCACCGCGTCCTCACAGGGCCATCCAGGGGCCATAGACCGGATGGACGTTGAGTCCCATCGGCGGCAGCGGCGCCAGGACACCGAGGGCACGGCTACCCACCGGAACGCTCCGCGTCGCGATCTCCGCCTGGAGTAGAGGGTCGGATGACAACGCTTCGCGGGATCGTCGTGCTGCTTCGCGGGTTGCGCCTGCCGTCGCCCTCGTAGGGGTCGTAGAAAGCCGCCAGATCCAAACAATTCCTTCATAACCAAACAGGTCGGGAAGGAAAGGAAGAGAATCATACCGACAATCGCCTGATGCGCATCGATCGGCGGATTGCGGTAGGCATTCGGTAAGTGTGCTAGCGGGAACTAGGCGCCGACTTGTGGCGGTGGTTGGGTGCGCGGGCGGGAGGAAGCGCTACGTATCCTCTGGAAGAAGTGCTCCGATCCTTGCCCTTCAGGATCCAGTGCTCGCCAGGAAGGCACGGGCGCCTGACGGTGAGGACTGCCGAGGAGCGTCGTCGAGCGGCATGACACACCGTACAACCGGTGGTGCGGTACAACGGTGGAAGACACCTCGCATTTCACAACCATGCTGGAGGAGCGAGGGATTGTTCGGGAATGGATCGACCGAACCCTTTCCGATCCCGACCGGACCGAGAGCACACGGATGACACTACCCACTTCCTCAAGCAGATCCCCGAGTTCGGCGATCGCTGGCTGCGTGTGGTAGTGAATGCCGCCGCCACGCCACATACATGCGTGACCGCGTTCTTCGATCGAAGACTAGGGAGGATGAAATGAGAATCACAGTGGACAAGGAGAGCGACGCGCTCTACTTCCGGCTCGACGAGAAGAAGATCGTCGAATCTGAAGAGGTTCGCCCAGGTGTCATCCTCGATTTCGACGAGAACGATCAGGTCGTTGGTGTGGAGTTCTTGAGCATCTCGAAACGTGCGACGAAGGAAGAACTCTCCTCGCTTCAGTTCCACACTTCGTAGAGCGCGTCAGCCGACCGCAACTGGCTGCAGTCGGCCGGCGAGCGGAGCGGCTTAGCGCAGCATGCGCTTGCCCCGTTCCACAGTCGCCGATACGCGGCATCGCGTGCGTCTTCGCGACGGTCGTCAATTCCGAGGAGGATCGGTCTAGCGGCGCGTCTGGTTCAGCCGCAGGAGCGACACCGCCGGTTTCAGGGGCAGGTACCGAGATTGGGATCCACCATGCTGGCGCGCTTGTAGGAAAAGGCACAGCCAGCGAAGCTGCCGCTATCGCTGAAGATCGCCTCTGCTCTCAGCTTGCCTCCACCTTCCGAGTTCGTGACGGCTTGCTGGATGCGCACGATCGCGTTCTCTCCCGAGGGGTCGCCACTGACGCCGCACTCGGTGAACAGGCCCCTTGCCTTGCCCGGGTTGGTAGCATCCTCGACCAGAACCCCGTGGGCGACCGAGCGGCCGTTGATGTGGGCCACGAAATCCTCTGGCCCGCTTTGGGAGATGCGCAGGGTGGACTCCAGGTGCTGAGCGAAGACCTCGCCGGTGGACCGGTCAACTATCTCGCACTTCGACTTGCCCTCCCACGTACCGGTGAGGTCGATTGCCATTGCGGGAAGGGCTCCCGCTGCCGAGATCAGGGCGGACGCCGCGAGTACGAACGTAGATCGGAACAACATCGAGAAGACTCCTTCAGTTAAGCCCGGTCGACCATCCCGACCGGGCGACAACTACGCTGACACAGGGGGCGCCTGGAGTAGAGGGTCGGATGACAACGCTTCGCGGGATCGTCGTGCTGCTTCGCGGTTGAGGTACTAGCTAGCCTGTGCTAGCTAAGGCATTATGCGGGCGACGATCACCAATATGCATGAAGCCAAGACGAAGCTCTCGCAGCTCGTGGAGCGTGCCCATCGGGGGGAAACGGTCTACATCGCCCGCGACGGAGAGCCCGCAGTGCGTCTGGTACCGGTCCATCCGAGTCGGCGTCCAGCATGGGGTGCCTTCGAGGGGGCCATCATCCTCGCCGAGGACTTCAACGTGCCGGCCGCGGAGGTCGCGGAACAATTCGAGGGTCGTTGAGCCATGCGAGTGTTGCTCGACACCTGCACGTTCGTCTGGCTCGTGAGTTCGCCATCCTTGGTTCCGCAGAGGTCGAAGGATTTCCTCGAGCGGGAGACCGACGCCATCGTCGTGTCCGCTGCGAGCGTTTGGGAGCTCTCGATCAAACGCAAGGTGGGCAAGCTCGGACAGCTCTCGTCGATTGCCCAGGACCTCTCCGCCTTCGTTCGGCAAGCCATCGACACCTATCTGTTCGAGGAGTTGGCGATCACCACTTCCCACGCAGCACTGGCGGGGGATCTTCCCCTCCATCATCGCGACCCGTTCGATCGCATGCTGGCCGCACAAGCAAAGATCGAGGATTTGACGTTGATCTCACCGGATGCAGCGTTCGACCACTACGACGTCGAGCGCCGCTGGGAGTAGCCGCCCACGCTACCCGCTCGAGATGCGCAATCGGCCGCCGCACCCGATCAGAACTCCACGCGGTACAGACGCACCCAGATGTCCGCGTCGTACGACCCTCCTTGCGCAAGTTGAAGCAGCCCTCGTACTCGCCGTCACCGGCCGCGCCCGGGGCGCGTCGAGCGGGACCGTGCGACAGAGGGACTGCGTGCGCAGCAGCTCGTCGCGAAACGTCTCGCTGCACCAGATCTCGTCCGGGGGTGACGCGCGGCTCGATGCGCGCCGCCACCGCGATCGCCTGAACACCGGGGAGGACCGCGCTGTTGGCGCTCTCCTGCAGGCGCACGTCGCTGCGCTGCAGCGCGATGCGCAGCAGCAGACGACCCGGCGCGTCGTGTACGTCGTCGAGGATGCGGCGCGCGGTGCGTGCGAGCAGCCCGGCGTCGTCGTGCATGATCAGGATGTGATCGCCCTCGGCGACCTCGCGCGAACGCGCCGAACCGGGGTGGCTCGAGACCGCATCGTCGATCGCGCGCCGCACCGGCTCGATGATGCCACGCTCCATCAGGCCGAGCAGATCGTAGGCGCCACAAACCCCCGATTTTTAATAGTGCCACCTATCGGACGTTGGCGGCGGCAAGTTCCCGCGCCCGTATCCGGGCTGGCGAGGATCTCGACCCGACTCGGCACCTACCGGCATCGAGGTCTATTTCCACCAGCCAGCCGACATCGCGGCGGTACGCCCTATATTGACAAGATCGCTGAACCTGGGTTTGAGGGCTGGACGGCGTCTGTAGACGGCCGCCGCACCGAGGACGTTGCCGCTGGGGGTATGGGCAAGGTCGTCAGAGGTCGGTTCCAGTTGACCCCGCCGCAGGAGTGGGCATCGCTCACCCCAGAGGAGATCGGCGTGTTATTCCTCACCCTGGAGGATGAAACCGGCAACAGCGATATCGTGGTGTGGCAGCGCACCCAGCAACACTTCCGCCAGGCGCTGATGACCGGGCAGTTGTTACTGGTCACGGGTATCGTGGAAACAAAGGACAACGTCATCCACGTGATTGCCGGTGCTCTGTATGACTATTCTCACGAGTTGGGCGCGCCGCGGCTGCCCTCGCGGAACTTTCGCTAACATCGGGTACGATCAAAGCAATTGAATGAGTAGTGACGCTCGGACAAACTACACTGGACTAGAAATGTATTCTGAGTCGTCTATGCCGGGATACGCGCATGCTGCAACGAACCACAAAGGCAAAGAGGGCAGCTTCGTGGTCAAACAAGACAGGCAAAAATGGCGGGCAGTAGGCGCGAACTTGGCTCGAATACCGGCGTGACACGCGCCGGGTTCATCGGGCTCGGCAGCCAGGGTGCCAGGATGGCGCAGCGGATGATTGAGCTGCGCGTGCCGACCACCCTCTGGGCCCGTCGGGCCGAGTCGCTAAAGCCGTTCGCCGGGCGGGCCGCAGTCGCGGCGGATCGGGTCGAACTCGGTCGGCTCAGCGACGTCCTCGGCGTGTGCGTCACCGACGGCGCGGCCGTCCGCGATGTGGTTCTGGGGCCCAATGGCGCGCTCGCAGGCATGACGCCGGGGAGCGTCCTCGTACTGCACTCGACCATCGGCAGCGACGACTGCGCCGAGATCGTCGCCGCAGCCACGGCGCACGGCGTGGAGGTGATCGATGCGCCCGTAAGCGGCGGCGGCGCGATGGCAGCGGCCGGACGTCTGACTGTCTACGTCGGCGGATCCGATGCGGCCGTGGCCTGCGCCCGCCCGGTGTTGGAGACCTACGGTGACCCGGTGCTGCACATGGGCGCGTTCGGGAGTGGGCTGCGCACGAAGCTCGTGAACAACGCGCTCGCCGCCGCACACTTTGCGCTCGCACACGAGGCATTCGCGCTGGGCAACGCACTCGGGCTCGACCCCGACCAACTCGCCAACGCACTGCGCAGTGGCAGTGGGCGCAGCTTCTCGTTGGAGATCTTCGCGGGTCTGCGATCCTTCGATGCGATCGCCGGTCACGTCGGCCCAATCATGTCAAAGGACATCGGGTTGTTCGCGCACGAGACGCAGGGTTCCGCCACGGCGCCGGGAGTCCTGCTCGAGGTAGCCGACCGTTTCCTCGCGCTGCTCCACCACCCCCGCAATGTTGGTGCCGACGAACCAGGAGGTGACTGATGACGCGCAGTATCGACACCCGGACGCGTGCGCCGGGTGGGGAGGGCCCGATCGACCTCGAGGCGTTCTGGACGGGGGAGTGGCCCGAAGCGATCGCCCGTCACGGCGCGCGCGCCGCGGACGACGCCCACCCCTTCCTGTTCCCCAATGACGAATTCGCCGACTTTGAAACCTGGGATATCGGCAACCTTGATGTCTCCCAGGCCAAAACCGATGCCATGCTGACGGGCGAGTATGCATGCGAAGGCCTGAAACGGGGCCTGCAGTTGCAGAAGAAATTCGGCACCAACCCCTACAAGGTCGGTATGATCGGTTCCACTGACAGCCACACCTCCCTGTCCACCGCCGAGGAAGACAACTTCTCTGGCAAGCATAGCGGTGCGGGATCGTAGGCGGCACAAACCCCCGATTTGTAATAATGTCACCTATCGGACGTTGGCGGCGGCAAGCTCCCGCGCCCGTATACGGCGTCAAGTGTCGGCGCTGATCGCGGAGTTGGCAGAGCGTCACCAGGCCGAGTTCGAAGCCGAGCTGACGCGGAGGTGAGCTACTTTGCCGGGGCTACCGTTTTCCGCTTCTTAGGCTGCCGACAGGATTTCTGTCGAATTACTCTCGATGATGCGCATCATGCTCCACGGCAGTTCAGCGCCGGATTACCTATGGCACAGGACGTTATCATGCGTGGTCAAGAGACGGCTCCAGCGCCACAAACACTAGAGCCGCCAGGCTTGCACCTGGCGGCTCTGCTATAATCAATGAATTGAATTGGAGACCGGTCAGATGATCGACCTGTTCTCCAACAGCGGCAGTTCGAATAGGGATCACAAGTCGCCACGGACAGCGCAAACTCGTTGCTTGAGGTCGCCCCGTCGCGCGGATAAGTCGATTTCAGGGACAGGTTTGCAGGACCGTGTCGCTCGCTACGACCAGCTTCAATTTTACCTTGCAGTGGCCGGCACCTGTACCGGAGGACGGCGTAGTGTATGAATAATGTTCGATCTCGACGCCGCTCATCTGAATCGATTCGGTGCCCAGACCCTTCACTAGGAGCGAATAGAGGTAATGGTTCCCTGACAGCGGTGCAGTGGTTCCACAACTCGTGAGCGTGAGCATACCCTCGGTCGGCTTGAGGATATTGGGCATCAAAGTGCCGACGAGCTTGTAGCCCTCCCCTAGACCGTCGCCGTAGAGCATCGAAACGGTGTTCCCGGAAACGGCGATAGTTGCCGTGTCCAAATAATTCCACTTGCCCTTGCCATCCGTGGAGTCGACCACCAAGCACGACTCCTTGATTTCGTATGCTCCCTCGACCAGTTGAGCATTTACCGCGGTGGTTCCTAGAGCGAGATGCGCCGCAAGTATGGCGGCAATGAGAAACTTAGTCTTCATGGATGCGATCCTTTTGTAGCTGTCTTTCTGGCTGGCTTCGTCGCGCTCGCCCCTCGCTCTTTGTCCGCGTGCCCCAGACTGGGAGCGCAGACCAGCGCGGCGGCCAGCAGCGTCGATACTCTAACGCGGGGGCGCGCGGGAGGGCAAGCCCTTTTCGCAGCACGGCGCTGACCCAGCCTGGCCCGGGGAGTGGCTTCGCCTGACCCGTATGCCCCTTGCCCCGGCCAGCGCCACTGGATATATTTGCGAGTATATTCACAGCTCCACAAGGAGGACGCCCATGGGAAAGCCCCTGATGCTTCAGGAAGCCGACGACGAACGGATCGAATCCCTCAAGAAGCGACTGAACGCGCGCACCAAAATCGACGTGGTGCGTTCGGCGCTCGACCTGCTCGAGCGCGATGCGGAGCGCACAGAGCGCGTGGCGAGGTGGCGCAAGGCAGCGGGCGTCGTCGCTCCCGAGAGCCGCGCTGCGCTTCGCGACTTCCGGCCGGGCAGCCGCTTGCGCCGCCTGGACTAATGGTGCTCATCCCAAAACGTTGGCACCTGTACGTTGTGGCTCTCGATCCTCGCGTGGGCACCAAGCCCGGCAAGCAGAGACCGGGCCTAGCCATTCAGCCAACCGAATTCGCGGAGGCGGGATTGCCGAGCACGGTGGTGTTGCCGCTGACGACGAACGTCGTTGACGAAGACGCGTTTCCGCTACGCGTCAGGATCGCGGCCGGCAACTGCGGACTGACGCGAGACAGCGACATCCTTATCGACCAGATCCTGGCCTGGGACAACAAGTTGTTCCGCCGCGATCTCGGCTTGGTCCCCGAAGCCGTACAGGATGAAGTGCGGCGAGCGCTCCTCGAGTTCATGGACCTTCTCTAGCCGCATGAAGTGCACCGCCTACCGGCACAAGGACCGCGACGGCGCGAAGTTTTGCGAGGAGTCTGCCGCGCAACGAACTGACCGCGTGATAGCGGGCTAGGACTGCCGAGTCGCACGTCTCCGAAGCGATTCAGTACCCGGTGTGGGCGGATCCAAGTAGACAGCGCAACGATTTCGGCGAGTTTCTCTTGGGGCATCTCAGATATCTACAAAGTCTACAGTCAAATAAAAAACTCATGTTTCGTTGCGTTTACTGCTGTCAGTCTGCTGCTCTCCGGTTGCACGGCACATGAAAATAGAAAGTGGATTGGCGTAGGGGGAAGTATGGCCGATGGCGTAGTAGTCCCAGGAATCGAAATTCCGCCAAAAATAAGTATTGCTGAAACGACGGTCGAATATGCCATCGAGCAGGCTAACTCTGAAGCCGATAGACGTCGCAAAAACTGGGGATACGCAGGAGGTGAGATTTTTCGCAATGACTTTCCAGTGCTAGTCGTTTGTCAGATGATGTGCCGTTCTCTGTTGATCTTTTCGGATGTTGAAGGGGCGGTTTCGCGGTTTGGTTTCTCTTACGCGGCCTGGACTCTCGAAGGCTCCTACCCAGCGCAGCAGCATGGCGCCGCCCTGCCAGCGTTTCACGTTGCGAGTGAAGCAGGCGATCCGGCCGCCCAAGGCTCTCAATCGGGTTGGTGCTGCGGAGCGTTTTATAGAGCGCGCCTCGGACGCCGAGCCGCTGCAGCGTGAGCGTCTCGGCGAGGCCTTCGAGCAGCGACGTCGCCGCCCCGCGATGCTGACGTTGCAGCGAGCCAGCTTGACGTTCGTAAACGTTTCTCGGCAAGCTTTACATTCGACATCTCCCATGCCTCGGTCAGTACCCGCCGCACCCGAGGCCGGGCGGCCTCAGGCAGGTGCTCGAGCACATTGCGGTTCTTGTGGACCTGACAGCGCTGGATGATCCCGAGTGGACCGAAGACATCGCGGATCGCCCGGCTCAGGGCCTGTGCCACCGTCGGTCACGAAGAGTGTGGGTCGCTCGGTCCCAATCCCCCGCTCGAGCAGGTCCGCGAGCAAAGCCCGGACTACTGCGGCGTTCTCGGTCGCGCCTTCCGCCAAGCCCAGCACGTGTTTCCTGCCGTCCGCCGCGATACCCAGCGCCACTACAATGGCATGGTCATGAAAA